>JAPPAR010000040.1 GCA_026705445.1 Candidatus Dadabacteria bacterium | reverse complement strand
CCGGCTTTCCGGGTCTCCAGAGCTGCTGATCGGCGAGTTTGCCGAAGCGAAAAACGCATTCGAGGAACGAAAGAACGAGCGTTACAGGGAAATGGCACCGGTCATCGGTCGGCTTGCCGAAGCTCTTGCACGCGTCG
This sequence comes from Candidatus Dadabacteria bacterium, assembly GCA_026705445.1. Taxonomy (NCBI): domain Bacteria; kingdom Pseudomonadati; phylum Thermodesulfobacteriota; class Candidatus Dadabacteria; species Candidatus Dadabacteria bacterium. The sequence continues at coordinate 65,709 of JAPPAR010000040.1, read as the reverse complement.
GGCAATTCGTAGCGGAGGACCAGATTCTGGATGTGGCGATTGCCCTTGAGAGGATGTTCAAACCGAAGGACGGGAGAATCAGTGAACAACTCCAAAAGAGCGTAGCTGACCTTCTAGAAAGTGAGGATGAAGTACAATCTCAGATAAAGGAGAATATAAAGCATTTCTATAATGTGCGATCGGCGATAATTCATGGGCCAAAAGACGGCAAAAAAAAGCGTTTGCTGGAAGAAAAAAAAGAAGCGTTTGATGCGGGGTTCAATCTAACTCGTCGGTCGCTGTTCAAGATGCTACGGGATGGATCGCCACAGCAGTAATACGCTTCTGCTACTCTGAGATCAAAACTGGTCGGGAACTATATTGCTTTCTTTTTCATTTTCTGTGAACTCACCAATGCTCCTCAGCAACGAATCGTATTGTTCTTCATCCTTCCTGCGAATCGTATCAAGCACGAAACTTGCTACTTTGGGAAGCTCCGGAATATCAATTGGTCTCATGCTCCTGTCGAAAATGGCCTCGAGATGTGAAAGCTCGTTGTTTATGCGGTTTGTCAATGCAGTTGCCGTTACATCATCTCCAAAGAACTTGCGCAACCGCTCCAGTTTGTCGTTTTTGTTTTCTATGTGGGGATATTTATAGAAAAGATAGGCCTCGAGGAATTTTCTCAGATTGTTTGCAAGACTATAGAACATCTGGTGATTTTCTTCCGAGGCTTTTGCATCTCTGCACTTGTATATTTGATGGAAAAGATAGATGAACTCCGTCTGGTAGTCTTTTAAGTATCGTGGCATCAGTCTTAGGTTGCTTGAAGTCTCTTCTTTTTCGACTAGGAAAAATTCCATTCCTCCTTTGTTTTCCCTTGGTGCCGAAAGCCGTTTCAGATATTTAAGGAAATCGAGATTGTGCGTTGATATGAAAAGCTGGTTGTATCCGCACTTGTTGGAACCATCCGAGTTCTTTCCCGGCTTGGCAAGGACAGATTCGATCAGGCTGAAAACAAAGAATATATGATTACTGTCAAGGCTTGAGACCGGATCGTCAATGTAGATAATTGGTTCTTTTCCCTCGGTTTCCGTGTCCTCAAGTTTTGCCATGAAATAACAAAATGACACCAAGCTGCGCTCTCCTTCACTCATGTTATACGCTGGCTGATCGCCCCGCATGATCCGAAACTTGTACTTTGACTCCGTTTTATCTTCTTCCGCCACCAGACTGAGCCCGTCGAGACCGAAGAAGTGGTTTAAATATTCGTTCACTTTCTCCGCGCCTTTTTTCTCGTCCCGCAGTTTTGTCTGGAGGTCGTCTCTTTCTTCTTCTAATTCCTTTACCTCTCGCTCAAGTGAATCAGAAGCATTTTTAATTTTTCCCGCTTCATTGCTGAGACCAGTTACTTTTTCTTTCTCGCCACTTAAATCGATTTGCTTGATAAAGCCAGCCACCGCATTGAGTCTGAGTTCCTTGCGTGTTGTTTCCTGATCTTCTGACAATGATTTGGTTTTCTCGTTGTTTCGTTTTATGACATTATTCAGTTCGCCAATACAATTGCTGATCCGGTCCGAGAAATCCCTATAATCGGAACATTGCCTAGGGTTAAAAATGTCCTTTTGCCTAGCGCGGAGTTCTCGGAGCAATTTTTGGCACTCTTCTTCGTAATCTGAGATTGCTTTGCGAAACTTGTCTTCAATCTCCTCGAACGAAGGACGGACCGACGCGTAAAAACTTTCTTTTTCCGGCAACACAATTTCTGATAGTGATCCTATCTCGGACTCTACTGCCTTTATCTGTTCTTTTATTCTGCCTTCAAGGGTCAGAGACTCTTTATTGAAATGGGCATCGAGCCTTTCCCATAGGTCACGTGGCAGAACTTGCCCGCAAAAACCGCAGGCTGATCTTATGTTCCGGTGAAGATCTATTCCGTCTCTTACCCAAGACTGTAGCAGGCTGTCGTTTAAAAGCTCCTGAATCGGTTCCGACGGCTTTATTTCTGCGGCAATAATTTCTACAGAACCTTGGCAAAGTGTTTCGAAACCGGGGTTGAAAGAGACTCTGATGTGAATACTTGGAAGCGGTTCCTCTCCCAAGAGGTCTTGTTTTTCCCTTATCTGTATCTCATTAAGGACATTTGCTGGCTCATTCTCAACATTCTCGACATCTTTTTTTATAGCTCTGATGTCGTAACCCGGATAACCGAATAATCGATTCGGTTTGATTTCATCGTTTGCATATCGACGCAACTTATTCTCTAAAGCTGTTTCCGCATCTCCCGCTTCCTTTTCTTTATTCTGATAGTCCTGTCTTATCTGTCCTAATTCATATCTTTTTCCGGTTTTTTGCTCCACGTCCCCAAGCTCTTTTTCAATCTCCCGGATGCGTTCTTCTATCTTTTTGTTTTCACCGCCGATAATGGCAAACGGCTTGATTTCTCCTTCGGCGCTGTCCACGAGGAAGCTTAAGTTTTCACTGACAAAATCCGTGTTGTATACGCGAATATCGAGATGATGCGAACCAACCTGTTCCTGCGTCAGCGTCTGGCTGCCAGCAGTGATCTCAAAGTCCGGGTCTTTGTAGTTCTCTGGCATTCGCCCGACTTCAAAGCTGCGGAAAATCCGCGAGAGGGTAGTCTTGCCGGAATAGTTTCTCCCGAAGAGAATATTAAGACGCTTGAATTCAGAAACGGTTTGTCCTTCCCGTACGGCAATTTTCCAGCGAAATCCAGAAAAACTGCCGAAGTTCGCTATATCCAAACGCTTAATCATCTCCGTAATTTTTCATCCCAGATGAATCCTCTATATTGTTGAATGTGGGTATTCGAAATAAAGATGTCAAGGTAAAGGTGAAAATCTTTTTTGGGGCTTGGGACTACGACGAGAACCTCGAATCAAAGCTACAAAAAACTTCGTTTTACAATCTCAGATCATTCCGGTATTGTTCCCCATAGTTGCGATGCTGGTGTTCTAAAGTAATTGTCGTAAAATCCCAATCATAATTGTCACTCAATGAGAAAATGCCATGAGCAGTTTTATAGATCCTTTCGCACAGGCGATGAACCTTATTCAATACATCGGGGATAAAATAAGAGAATCTGAAGAACCTATTAGAAATCTTTCCGGGTTTGCCGGGAGTATAGGCGCTTCAAACCAAGAATTGGCCGATAGATTGCTTGAGGAATTGTATGACCGCGGCCTCGTAGAAATGTTAGAACCTTCGAAAACGCTTAGTGACGGAACGACATTTTTAAATGTTAGTTTAACCATGGATGGATGGAATCTGTATAATGAGGCAAAACGTGAACAATCTGACGTATCACCCGCAACAGATATAAACGCAACTGCACAAGTTCAGGGAAACAAAGTTTTTGTGGTTCACGGGCACGATGAAGAAATTCTGTTCAAAACCAAAGACCTTCTCAAAACACTCCTGTTGGAACCAATAATTCTTAGGGAGTTACCCGATGAAGGTCGAACCATTATCGAGAAGCTTGTTGAATACTCAGCTCAAGCCGGATTTGCGGTTGTTTTGCTAACCCCCGACGATATAGGAGGCAGCAAATCAGATTCATATAAAGATCTGAAGCCAAGAGCACGGCAAAACGTAATCCTTGAACTTGGTCTTTTTCTTGGCTGCCTTGGAAGAAAACACGTATGCATCCTCTATCAAAAGGAGGTTGAAATCCCTTCGGATTACCAAGGTGTGCTGTTTATAGAAGTTGACGGGCATGGTGCTTGGCAAACAAAACTCGCCAGAGAAATAAAGAACGCAGGCCTTGACGTTGATCTAAACCTGCTTTTATAATCCCAGTGAAATCCTGTCGCCGACAAGGCTTTCGACATTAATACCCCTTCCGAATTCCGAAAGCTTCTGAGGAGAAAGATCGCCAATCTCAGGATATTCGAGAGATAATCTTTTCAAGGTGTGGCCGACAACAGAGTCGACCGTATCCGGTACGTGCGCACACTGAAAACAAATATAACGGTCCAGTGGGCGCCCTCTCAGATGAACTCAGCGCGGGATTTTTACGTCCCAAACCGCGGTTATTATTCCCTCAGACACCGACGCGGCTTTTCTCTCAAACTCAGCGAACAGTTCTTCAGCCGAATCATCCCTGTTTCCGTCCTTTCACCGTTTAGCGGGTCATATCCGCGTGAATTTTTCTGGCTGCAAGCTCCGCTGAACGCACGCAATCGGGAATGCCAACGCCAAAATAAGCCGCTCCGCAGAGCGCAAGCCCCGAGTGGCGTGAAAGCCTGTGCATAACCCCCGAGATTTCCTCTTTATGCCCCAGAGCAAAGCGCGGCATGGACATCTTATATCTCCTGATATAAATCTCCGCCGGATGGTTATCGAATCCGAAGATCCTCGCAAGTTCTTCCCTTAAGACAGATTTTATTTTCTCCTCATCCCAGAGCACCGCATCGGGATTAAGCTCTCCTCCGAGAAAACACCTTATCACCTCTTTTCCGCTTCCGGATTTTCCGGGAAACTTGCTACTGTAAAGCGAACACGCAACGAGGTTCATTCCCTCCTTGGAAGGAATTATGACCCCCAAACCGTCTGGAAGACCGCGGAAATCCTTCTTATCAAAAATAAGAGTCGCAACCACTGAAGAAACATAGTGCACGCCCGAGAGTCTGGTTCCAAGCTGCGGATCGATATCGGAAAGCAGCAGGCCAGCCGTATCAGCTCCGACAGACAGGATGACAGCGTTAAACTCCTCTTCCCCACGGTCAGAACCGACAACCCATCCCTTTTCCGATTTTTTAAGGGAAAGAACCGGGGTCTCAAAATCCTGCCTCGCAAATTCGGCGCTTCCGCAAAGTCTTTCAACGATAACGGACATTCCCTCCACCGGAGTGAGAAAAAGACCATACCTGGCACCGCTTTCCCCACGGGACGTCGGAGGATTGCGAAGAAGGTCCCGAAGAACGCTTCCGCTTCGCTTCTCCATCTCGAGGAACTGGGGCATTGTGGCCGAAAGACTCAGCTTTTCGGGATCAGCCATGTAAATTCCGCCCAGAAGTGGCTGCGCGGCCTTCTCGAAGATTTCCCTTCCGAACCTCCTTTCCACAAAAGAACGGACGCTTTCGTCCCCTCCCCCCCCGCGCGGAACCAGAGGCTCAAGAAGCACCCTGAGCTTGGCCCCGGCACTGAACAGTCCGCTGCGCAGAAACGGCAGAAGCCTTGAGGGGGCCATCAGGAAAAAACCTTCGGGAAGCGCCCAGAGCCTTCCCGCCTGATAAACGAAAGTGGTTTTCCCCTTGCCGTATCCCACTCCAAGGAGCGAATCCTCAAGTCCAAGCTCTCTTGCAAGATCAAGGGCCCAGGGCTTTGAAGTTATAAAGGAGTCGGGCCCTAGTTCAAGAACCATGTCTTCCTTTTTTACGGTATCAAGAACCCCGCCAGGACGCTCGGAAGATTCAAAAAGAACAAGCTGAAGGGGAACATTACCCTCTCGACAGAGCTTTCTCAGGTAGTGGGCCGAGGAAAGACCCGAGATTCCCGCGCCGACAATCGCGACTTTCATAACGAATTATCTTAGCTTATTGCCGGGAGTTTTCTGAATCGATGAGCCTCAGCACCCCGTCGCCCAGGGCCTTTATGTAGCGGTCATCATCGTTCACGGTCTCGGCCCTGTAGAGGTTCACCCCGCACTCGCGCGCAGCCTCGGTGGCCTCAACGCCTATATCGAAAAGCACTTCGATATGATCGCAGACAAATCCTATCGGCTGAATCACAATATCCGTGAAACCCCGGTCAGCAAGGTTCCCTATCACGTCGCATACGTCCGGCTCAAGCCATTTTTCGTTCGGAGAGCCGCTCCTGCTCTGGTAGGCAATCATCCATTTTTTGTGCCCGACTCTGTCCGCCACCAGCATGGAAGAAGTTTCAAACTGAAGAGCATAGGGAGATGAATCCGACATCTTCTCGGGAATGCTGTGAGCCGTAAACACAAGCATGGTGGTATCAAGCCTGTCCTCGGGAATGTCGCGCATTCGTTCCGTCACCTTGGCCGCCGAGCCCTCTATGAAAAGAGGATGGTTGAAAAGCGGTGGAACATATTCCACGTGAAGCTCCATCTCGAGATCTTCGCAGGCCTCGCTCACATCCCTCATGTACCTCTCCCAGCTCGCGTCGGAGCGGTAAACGGCCATTATGAGGCCCACCAGGTTCTTCACACCACTTTCCCGCATCTGCTCAAGGGAATCCTTGATGAACGGATGCCAGTTCCTCATCCCGACGTAAACCGGAAGATTGTACCCCCACCCAGAAAGAAGCTTCTCAAGTTTTTGGGCCTGCTTGTAAGTGAATTCGTTGAGCGGAGACTTCCCGTCGAAGATTTCGTAGTGATGGGCGACCTCCCGCAGCCTGTCCTCGGGTATCGGTCTCCCGCTAGCCACATTCCTGAGAAAGGGTATTATGTCCTTTTTTTTCTCGGGAGCCCCGTATCCAATCATCATTACGGCGTCAAAATTGTTTTTCATGGAACTTCTTCCTAAGCCCTTTTTCGCGCGGAATACTCGTGAACTTCATCAATCAGCCTCAGGACATTATCAACCGGCGTCTGCGGCAGTACACCGTGACCCAGATTGAATATATGCCCAGGCCTCCCTTCAACTCTGTCCAGTATCTTCCTCGCCTTCTCCACGACATGAGACGGGGTTGAGAGCATTGAGACCGGATCAAGATTCCCCTGAACCGCAAGAGAACTTCCCGCCCTCTGCCAGCCGTCAAGAATATCGACCCTCCAGTCAAGGCCGATAACTCCAGCCCCGGTATCTCCCATGAGTTCGAGCAAGGAACCGGTTCCGGTCCCGAACAATATTACCGGGACTTCCGGCGGAAGCGACGAGATGAGTTTTTTTACGTGCGGAAAGACGAATCTTTCGTAATCCGCCGGGGAAAGACAACCTACCCAACTGTCGAAAATCTGCATGGCATCGGCCCCGGCATCCACCTGAGCGCAGAGATAATCCGAAATACTCCCGGTCAGGATCTCCATCAGCCTCTCCCACAGGGAAGGGTCTCCATACATGAGTTTTTTCGTGTTTACGTAGTTTTTTGAACCGCTTCCCTCAACCGCATAGGATGCCACGGTAAAGGGAGCGCCGCTAAAACCAATAAGCGAAACTTCGGGGGCAAGCGCCTTTCTCGTGATACGCAGAGCCTCGTAGACAAAATCCATGCTTTCGGGATCAAAGTCCCTCAGGGCCTCTATGCGCCTTCGGGTCCTAAGAGGTTTGCCTATCACGGGACCGTCAACGCTCGAGTACTCAAGGGAAAGCCCCAGGGGTTCCAGTATGAGCAGTATGTCTGAGAAAATGATGGCCGCGTCCACGCCGAAGCGGTCAACCACCATCAGCGTAATTTCCGAGGCCAGATCCGGGGTCTTGCAAAACTCCTTGAAAGAAACGCGGGAGCGGGCCTCCCTGTATTCCCGGAGAAACCTGCCCGCCTGTCGCATAAGCCAGATGGGAGTATAATCGGTTTTCTCGAGCCGACACGCCTTCATAAATGCTCCTTCAGAAGTGATTTCTCTCCTCTGGACCTGCACGCGGTCCTCCGACCAGACCATCTGCGTGCGGTTCCAGTTCCGGGTATCCACCCCGTTTTGAAAAGCTGTTCTTTTTTTGGCGAGAAGCGCCGCTGACCTTCTGGCCACCTCTCTCACCAGGTTCCCCATTTTCGGGCTGTCGGGCTCATAGTCAACGGATATCCCGTTTTCCCTGAGTGTCTCCGTGGTGGTCGGTCCGATCGAACATACAAGCGCTTTTTTGATTCCTTCAATGAAGTCGTTGGCATATCCTTCCCCGGCCGCCACCTCAAAAAGGTTGGATACCTGCCGGGAGCTTGTGAACAGGAGGCAGTCCTCCTCCCCCTTGGATACGGATCTTACAGCATCGCGCAGGGGACCCAGATCCTCCGGCAGCGCCCACCTGTAAATGGGAATTCTTCTTACGTCGGCTCCTCTTTTTTCAAGAGAAGCGAGAAACTCCTCGTTGGAGACCCCGTATTCCTGGACGTACACGACCAGGTTCTCAAGCGACATGTCCCTCTGGTCAAAAGTGGAAAGTATGTCTCTCCATGTGTTCGGTTCGGAAACGGTTATATTCGGTCTTATCCCGAATTTGCGAAGGGCCGCCACGGGTTTAGGACCTCTGGCAAGAATCGTCGTCGCGCGCAGGGCATCCAAATATTTCTTTTCTCCCGACTCAGCAATTACGATGTCGGAGAGGATCCGCGTGCCTACCCCTGTCATTAAAACAAGAAGATCGATGTTGCCCGAGAAGAGATCATCGGCAAACCCGGCAACGTAAGGACTTTTAAGATCGGGGACTTCCCTCATCGAGGGTGCGACCCTGGGCACGCCGCCGTGATAAGAGATGAGTTTTTTCATCTCCTCGCAACGGCGACTTTCAAAAGACGTTACCTTAAGCCCGTTAAAACCCTGTTTCATGACTTAACTACCAAGTGCCGTTTCGATGCTAAAGAAATTCCGCGATGCTCTCAGCTTTCAGGAGATCCTCGAGAGTTTCCCTAGCCCTTATCTCGCAGTACCTCTCACCGCTTACAAGAACCTCGGCAGCCCGGGGTCTCGTGTTGTAATTAGACGACATCACGAAACCGTACGCCCCCGCGCTGAAAACCGCAAGGAGTTCTCCCGCGGAAACTTCGGGAAAACTCCTGTCTCTGGCCAGAAAATCGCCCGATTCGCATATCGGGCCGACTATGTCCACCACCTCGCGGGACCGAGAACCTCCCGCGCGCACCGGCTCTATTCGGTGAAACGAATCGTAGAACGCGGGTCTCACAAGGTCGTTCATCGCGGCGTCGACTATTACGAATTTCTTCGAGGTTCCCTCCTTGACATAAAGCACCCTGGTTGACATTATTCCCGCGTTGCCCACCATTGATCTCCCGGGCTCAAGTACCAGTCCGTAACTGGTATCGCGAAGATGTTCCTCAAAAACCCGCGCGTACTCGGATTTCGCCGGAGGCTTTTCCCCACTCCCGTAGTTTATCGCCAGGCCTCCTCCTATATCTATATAGGAAACTTCAATTCCGTCGCTCCCGAGCCTGTCGGCCAGGTAGACAAGCTTCGATATGGACTCGGAAAAGGAAGAAAGATCAAATATCTGGGAACCTATATGGGCATCAATTCCCCTTATCTCAATTCCCCCCATCCGTGAGGCGTTTCTGTATACATCCACAGCTTTTTCGATCCCGATTCCGAACTTGCTTTTCTCAAAACCAGTTGATATGTACGGATGGGTGTCGGGATCAACATCAGGATTAACCCTTATCGCGACCGGGGCCCTCTCTCCAAGTGAGACGGCCACATCGTTTATCTTCTGAAGCTCCGCTTCGGATTCCACGTTGAAAAAAAGTATCCGGGAGCGAATTGCGGCCTCTATCTCCTCTTCGGTCTTTCCGACTCCAGAGAACACCACTTTCGAGGTGTCTCCCCCGGCGGTGACAACCCTCTGCAGCTCCCCAGACGAGACTATATCGAAACCGGAACCCATGGAGGAGAAAATCCTGAGCACGGATATATTAGAGTTCGCCTTTACGGAATAGCAGATCAGGGGATCGATTCCGGAAAACGCATCCTTGTACTCAAGGAAGCTTGAGCGGATGGAATTGTGGCTGTAGATATAGACCGGAGTTCCGAAGTCTTCGCATATTTTCCTCACGGGAACTTTCTCAACGTAAAGCTCGTCGTCAGTATATTCAAAATCGGAAGTCATCATGTAAGTCTCCACGGGTTTGAAGCTAGAAAATCTACCCGAAAAAAACGGCGGAAAACAATTATGGAATCCGAAACCAGTAGAGAACTCACCAAGCTCGGGGTATCAGCTATTACCGAGCAAACAGAGCGATTCCCCAAATTTTGCTTGGACAAAACCCGGATTTGTTTTATAATGGTTTCGTTGTATCGAAAACCCAGACTTCGGAGCAAAAACCTCTCTATTCAAGGATAAACCCCCATGGACGCAATTATTGATCTTTTTACCAAGGGCGGAATATATATTTTCCCCCTGATTTTATGTTCCATATTCGGACTTGCGATTTTTCTTCAGAAGCTTCAACTCCTTCAGAGGAAGAAGCTTCTCCCCGAAGAGTTTCTTTCAAGCCTGTACGAGACTGTCGAGACAAAGGGGCTTGAAGAGGCAAAATCCCTTTCAGCATCAAACGATTCCGCGGTAGCTAAAATGGCTCTCGCGGCCGCGCAGAACTCAGGCAAATCGAAAGAGGAAATGCATGAAGCCATTGAGGCCGCAGGAAAGAACGAGGCCCAAGGTCTTGAAAAATATATCGAGACTCTGCTCACCATAAGCAGCATAAGCACTCTTATCGGGCTTCTCGGAACGATATCGGGAATGATAAAGGTGTTCGCCGTAATATCGGAGAAGGATATAGTGGATCCGCCTTCCCTCGCAGGAGGTATCTCGGAAGCCCTTTACACGACGGCTCTCGGACTCACGATAGCAATCCCGGCGCTCATAGCCTACAAGTACACAGATGGAAAATTCAAGGAGATAATCTCCGAGCTTGAGGATGAAGGCAAGAAAATACTGGAAACTTTTTCCGCAAAGGCATCTCTATGAAATTCTCGCAAAGAAAATCAGGTAGCAGGTCCGGCATAGACATGGCTCCCATCGTGGACGTGATTTTCAACCTCCTTATTTTCTTTGCCCTTACACTCAATTTCGCCATATCAAGCGGCATAAAAGTCAACCTCCCGAAAGCAACCGGCGAAATCGTTGAGATAAAAGACGTGAACATACACATTGCCAAAGACGGGAAAGTTTACTTTAACGACGTGCTTATGCGTTCCGAGAGATCTTTGAAGCGGGAGTTTCAGAAGATACCCAACAAAGACACCCTAGTAATAATAAGGGCGGATTCCCAAGCCATGCACGGCCCGGTGGTAAGCACCATGGATCTGGCAAAGACCCAGGGGTTCTCGAAAATAGCAATCGGAGTTGAGCCGAAGCGATAAAACTTCCCTGTAATCGCTTCCCCGGCAGCCCTGACGGTAACAAATAAAATTGGATTCAACGAAAAGCGCGTTAACTTCGCTTACAGGTCTCGTAACAAAGTTCTTCATCCTCTGGATAATTCTGTTCTCGGCCGTAGCGTACTTTTTCCCCTCTGTTTTTCGGGATCTCGGATTCCTCATAGTGCCCATGCTCGCGGTGATAATGTTCGCCATGGGCATAACGCTCAAGACAGATGACTTCAGGAGAGTCTTTTCAAGACCGCTTGAAATCCTGACAGGTGTTTTCGCTCAATACGCCGTGATGCCTCTTTTGGGTTTCCTCCTTGTCTTTGCCTTCGGTACACACCCACTTGTCGCCGCGGGGGTCGTTCTCGTCGGTTCATGCCCCGGAGGAACGGCGTCAAACGTGATCACCTATCTGGCGAGGGGCGATCTCGCGCTTTCCGTAACGCTGACTTCGGTTTCAACGCTCCTTTGCCCGTTTTTCCTGCCAGCGCTCATGTACGTTTACGCGGGAAGATGGATAGATGTTCCGGTCGCCGATCTTTTTATCTCCGCGCTTCAGATAGTACTGCTGCCGGTCCTGCTCGGAGTGGCATTGAGGAAGCTGCTCGGAAGAAAATCAGAGGCCGTACTGCCCTTTCTGCCCTCAGTATCGTGTCTTGTTATAGCTCTTGTGGTGGGAATAGTAGTGGCTTTGAACGCAGAATCCATAAAAACCATCGGCGCAATGGTTTTCCTCATAGTGATAATTCATAACGCTCTTGGTCTCACATGCGGTTATTTTATAGCGAAGGCAATGGGTTTCGGAGAAAGCAGCGCCAGGGCTATATCCGTCGAGGTGGGAATGCAGAACTCGGGGCTCGCGGTAGCTCTTTCCCAGCTGCACTTCGGCTATCTCTCCGCCCTTCCCGCCGCGCTTTTCAGCATCTGGCATAATATCTCGGGGGCGGCTATAGCTTGGTCATGGAGAAACAGAAGGATTAATGAACACCGATAAGAAAGAGAAACTTCCTATAAAGGGCTATATCTTTCTCGTGGCCACCGCTTTTTTCACGGCACTTTCCTATGCAATAGGAAAGGCGCTTGAGCGAAGCGACCTTCACCCCGAGACCACCACTTTTTTCTGGTTCTTCGGGGCTTTTGTGGTCGCCTTAATCCTCTTCCCCTTCCTTCGCTCGCAGAGAAAGGAACTCGGGAGAATCCGGGAGTACCGCGCCATTTTTATCTGGAGTTCCATTATAACCTCGGCGGGGGCCGCCTTGTGGATGGTCGCGCTCTGGACGATCGGGCCGGCCCTTACCTCATTCCTGATGAAGGCCCAGACCCTCTTCGCACTTCTGCTCGGCATAATCTTTCTCGGTGAAAGGCTCAACAAGGGGGAGAGCGTAGGAATAGCCATGACGGTGGCCGGCGGGGCGGTGGTCGCCTACCAGAAAGAGGATTATCTGATTTTCGGAACTGCCATGGCCCTCGGGGCCGCGTTTTTATATTCCTTCCTATCTTTCATGGTGAAGAAGATAGCTCAGGACCTTAACATGCTGACAGTCGCAACGCTAAGAACCCTGGGAGTCTCCATAGTCCTTTTCATTTACCTAATACTCACCGGGACGTTTGAGCCTCCAAGCCTGAAACAGGCACTTGTGATGGCGTGCGGAGGTGCGTGCGGAGCATATATAGCAAAAGGAAGTCAGTTCCACGCCATAAAGCTTCTGGACATCTCACGAACAACTGCCGTCATGCCGATGGAATCGATTTTCGTGCTGATCTTCGCGCATGTCTTTTTCGACGACCTGCCGTCGGTTACTAAACTTCTCGGCGGAGCCTCAATAATCGCCGGGGTCGTCTTCCTCGTGCTTTTCCGGGGGCAGAAAAACGACATTCTCGGCAAGTGAGTTCTAGTCGGAACCGGAGAAATCCGTTCTGAGTTCCCTTCTCATCCGATGCCTCTGCTCGGCCAGATCAACAAGCATCTCGAGCATCTCCCCGACGGGAAGCCCGCTTGCCTCCCACAGCTTCGGGTACATGCTTATCGGAGTAAATCCGGGGATTGTGTTTATCTCGCTTACAAACACCTGGTCTGTGTCGGCATCAACCAGAAGATCCACCCTCGCCATACCGGTGCAGCAAAGGGCAGCATAGGAAGCAAGGGCAAGGGTTCTAACCCTCTCCTGAGTCTCGGGGTCAAGGTCGCAGGGAATCCGGAATTCAGTCGACTTGTCGTGGTATTTCTTTTGGTAATCGTAAAAGCCTCCATCCACAACAAGTTCCCCAGGAACTGAAGCCCGAGGGTCCTGATTCCCTATTACGCTTACCTCCACTTCCCTCAGATTCATCACGGCCCTCTCAACGATCACCCTTTCAGAAAAATCAAAAGAGGCCTCCACAGCATCGGCGATTACCTCAGGAGAGCTCACCCTTGAAACTCCCACGCTTGAACCCAGATTTGAAGATTTAACGAAACAGGGAAACCCTATTTCGTCTTCTGCACGACGGAGAATTTGCCTTTTGGCTTTCCGCCATTGGGTTTTAGAGAAACCGAAAAAGGGAACAACCGGAACACCGTTATCCCTGAGGACGTTTTTCGATACTATCTTGTCGATGCAGAGCGAAGACCCGAGCAGATCCGCTCCAACGCATGGAATTCCCATGAGGTCGATGAGTCCCTGTACCGACCCGTCTTCGCCAAAGGTTCCGTGTAGAACCGGAAAAACTGCATCCACCGAAAATACTTCCGTTATCTGCCCTGCGACTATTTCAGCGAGACGGCCGGGGGAAAAGCCCCGGAGCATGGGGACAATTTCCGAGTCGGAAACCAGAGCGGGAGGTTCTCCATCCGGCCAGTTATCAACAACGGCTCTTTGCCAGCGACCCTCTTTTGAAATAAAAATCGGCAGCAGGGCGAATTTAGAAGAATCGAAGCTGGAAATGATAAACCTTGATGAAACAAGCGAAATCTCATGCTCAACCGAAACACCGCCGAAAAGAACCGCAACTGTTTTTCTGTTCAATTCATAACCCCCATAATGCGTCAGGGAAAGTCCGTGAAGAACCGTGGAAACTGCAACCTGGAAAATCCTGCTGTTACGAAATTCCCGACGATATACTTTGACTGTTGAAACTATGTGGTTAGAATTATTGTACAAACAACTTCAGAAAAATAAACCGGGGGATCTCAGGGACATCGCCGTCCCATGTTTGATTCAGGAATTGCACAGACTGAGATGGATGGTTTTGCGCCAAGGAACAATTAACATGAACTTAACAATGATATTTTGCGTGCTTCTGGCCATTGCTTTTCCTCTGGTCTCCGCCGCCGCATCAAACCAGGACTCGATGAATCCGCTTCTGTTTCCGCAGAAAAAACAGTCCGGATACGCCGAGGCGACCCGCCAGCCCGAAAAAGTCTCAGCTACCGATACAGCAGACGGTTCACAGGATTTCGGAGAGGAAGTTGAAGAAGAAGCCGAAGAAATTGTTGAGACCGACAATGTGGTTCTGTCAACTCCTGCCGAATCAGAAAGCCAGGCTCCGCAAGCCCAGCAGACATCACCCGGAACCGAAGAAATCTCGCCAGTTGAACACGCTGAAGTTCCCCGGACCTATGAAGATACAGAATTCCAGATAAAGAGAAACTCAAGGGTTGAACACTACATCCGGCGGTTTTCGGGAAAAGGAAAGGGAAATTTCGCCGAAGTTCTCAAACGCTCCGGGAAATTTCTGCCGGAAATTAAGGAAACGCTTCGCTCCGAGGGAGTTCCGACGGATATCGCCTATCTGCCTATCATAGAAAGCGGTTTCAACCCGCGTGCCGTTTCAAAAAAGAACGCAGTCGGGCTCTGGCAGTTCATAAGACCTACCGGAAAAAAGTATGGACTGGAAATAAATTACTGGGTAGATGAAAGAAGGCATGTCGAGAAATCTACCTTGGCGGCAGCCAGATACCTCAGGAAGCTGTATGACGAGTTCGGTTCATGGGAACTCGCCTTGGCCGCATACAACTGCGGAGAGAACAGGGTGTCAAGGGCCATAACCAGAACAGGTTCAAAAGATTTCTGGAAGGTATCCAAGAAGCTCCCCAGGGAAACAAGAAACTACGTGCCGAAATTCAACGCCGCTTTGATAATAGCCAAAAACCCCGAGAAATACGGTTTCAGGGTTAAAAAGCTGGAAAAAGATTATCAAGTCGTGAGCGTTCCGCCCAGAAAAAGCCTTGCGGAAATCGCCAACCTGCTCGACATGGGATACAAGGAGATTTCTAAGTACAACCCCTCGCTCATCGGACTTTCCACTCCCCCGGGAGAGAGCTATGATCTTAAGGTTCCTAAGGGCTACGGAGAAAAACTTCTCGCCGTCAGAAGCGAAGTGGAAACCCTGAAGGATATTCAGACTCCTTTCAGGACAAGGCCCGTAAGATACACCGTAAGGACTAATGACAGCCTCTGGAAGATAGCCAGGAAATTCGGAACGTCCGTCGAGGTCCTCAAGTACGCAAACAACCTCTCGGGTTCAATCATACGCCCCGGGCAGAGACTTAAGATACCAGCTAGAGGAAACGTAATATACGTAAAGCACAGAATCCGCCCCGGGGAAAATATTTACGTTCTGGCAAAGAGGTACGGAACTTCAATCGACGAGATAAAAAGGGCTAACAACCTCAAGGGCTCCCTTATAATAGCGGGAAAAACCCTTTCCATTCCACAGAGACTCTCCTACACTTACGCGCCGCAGGACGTTCCGAGGAAGATGCGCCACAAGATAATCCCCGGCGACACGCTGAGCGAACTGGCGCTTCACTACAGGGTTTCGGTTTCCCAGATCAAGAGGTGGAACAACATGTCTTCAACCACGCTGATCGCCGGAAGAAACCTCGTCATCTACAAATAAATCCCGCATGCTGACAGTAGGGTCAATAAGAGAAGACCTTCCGCGCAAAGCCCCGGAAATAAGAAAGAAACTCGGCGAATTTGAGAATATCATCAAAAACGCCTCAGAAGAAATAATCTTCGAGGAACTCGTCTTCTGCATATTCACGGCCGGAACGAGTGCAAAGATGGGAATAAGCGCACTTCGCGCCGTAAGGAACATACTCCCGAGGGCAAGCGAGGACGAACTGAGGGCGAAACTGCGGGGGATTTACAGGTTCCCGAACGTGCGCTCAAAACACGTGGTCCACACAAGAGAATATCTGGCCAGCCGGTACGGACTCAGGCTGAGGCCACTTCTCCTTTCCTTTGAAGATCCTGCAGAGCGAAGAGACTTTTTCGCGCTCAACAAGGACATAAAGGGGCTCGGCTTTAAGGAAGCAAGCCATTTTCTGAGAAATGTTGGTTTTCGCGGCTACGCGATTCTTGACAAGCACATACTACAGTGTCTCTTCGAACTGGGCATAACGGAATCTGCCCGGGCACCGCACTCAAGGTCAAAATACATTGAGATTGAGAACAGGTTCAAGAGATTCACGGAGAGAAACGGATTTGATTTCGATGAAATGGACCTGTTTCTCTGGAGCGAGAAAACAGGCGAGATACTGAAATGACACCTTGGAAGAAAAGGTTCCGCGGATGACGGAAAAAGAAAGGCGAGAGCTTCTGGAACTCTACGGGCTTAAAAAAGAAGAGATACAGAACCGGCTTCTGGAATTCAGACAGGCTTTTCGGGAAGCCGATGACCTCCAGATCTTCCGTGAACTTTCATTCTGCATACTGACTTCCGGGGTCGGACCCAAAATAGCCGGTCAATGCATGAGCGCCATAGGAGAAAAGCTCGTGGACGGAGAAGAAGACGGACTGCTGGAACATATTGGAGCAATTCACAAGTATGCCGAGAACGCATCCCGCTATATCGTTTTCACCAGAGAATATCTTAGGGAAGAATACGGATTTCTTCTGAAATCACTTGTCGATTCCTTTGAAGACAGGGTGGAAAGAAGAGATTTCTTCGCGAAAAATCCCGGAATAAAGGGACTCGGATACATGCAGGCAAGCCATTTTCTGAGGAATCTGGGATTCTCAGGCTATGCGATTCTTGACCGAAACAATCTGGCATCCCTTTTCGAACTGGGGATCATAGGCGAAACGAAGTATCCCCTGACGAGAAAAAGATACCTTGAAACCGAAAGCCTTATGACGGAAGCCGCTCACGAGCTGGGAATCAGTCTTGATGAGTTTGATCTGCTTCTCTGGTCAAGGAAAAGAAAATACGTTCCGAGATAAGGTCACCCGGAGTCATGCTTTATGAAGACCTCGGCCCAAAGCGGCGCGAATCCGTCCGCGGTGTCGTGAAAAGCCCCTCTGTACCTGTTAAGGCCCATTATGCCGTCTGTGTAGTCCTTGTAGGACGTCTGGCTCATGTGCGCCTCAATCGCCTGGCGCTTGCGGTCGGCAAAAGACGTTATAT
Organism: Candidatus Dadabacteria bacterium; assembly: GCA_026705445.1. Lineage (NCBI taxonomy): Bacteria > Pseudomonadati > Thermodesulfobacteriota > Candidatus Dadabacteria > Candidatus Dadabacteria bacterium. The sequence goes on along the minus strand of JAPPAR010000040.1, from coordinate 48,311 downwards.
CTTCGATCCGGTCGTATGAAGGAAAGGGCGTCCATACCTCATAGAACCAGCATTCACACTCAAAAGGGCTTTCCCCAAGCGCCGCGTCGAGACAACCAAGCGTCAGGCGGGAAACCGTCCTGTGTGTTCTATGCTTGTCAATTTCGGGATGCGGGAGATATATCTCCCCCGGGCGGAGATTTGTTATTATTTTCGCCATTCTGGAACTGAATTCACGCTTGTTCGAATCGGATTCCATGTCGGAGAATCCCAGAAGAGAAACCTCCACTCCGAGTATCTCTGAGGACGTCCTAACTTCCAATTCCCTTGTCTGCACAAGTTCTTCCTGCGAGATACCAAGGGGATTCGCACTCCTCCTCCCATCCGTAACGATAACGGAAACCACCTCAACACCTTTTTCCAGAAGCAGGCAGGCAGTTCCTCCCATGCCTATTTCAAGGTCATCCGGGTGCGGAGAAACTATAAGGGCTTTTGTCTCTTGCATATCGGTCCTTCTCAGTGAAAAGAGTACCGGAATCTAAATTACACCGTGAACTCAAATTAGAAAAATACCAATAATGCCCTGTTGCGCGTTTTGTCGAGAAAGCAAAGAAGTAAATTCAATGATGGAACCGAGCAGGCAATGGACAAAACAACAGAGGTAAAAACAGACTATCAGATCGCCGCTTGATTATGCTCCTATAAACCAGATTTGGCTATATCTCCAAATGCATCCCTAGAAGTAGGTCTGAACCTGCGCTCTTACCATCGACTCATCAGACTCTGCGCCAGCGAGATACTCTTCGCGCTGGAACGTGTAGTCAAGCTGCACTTTCCACTTGTGATTGCCGCTCAGGTAGTAGCTAAGCCCCTGCGTGAAAGTCCATACGTTGTCAAGGTCATTGCCTCCGAGAACGCTGGCGTCATCGTCAAAGATGACCATCGCGTACCTCGATGCAAGCTCAACCCTTTTCGGAAGGAGGAAGAAACCGCCCTGAACCCTGAAACCCTGATCATAGGCAGTATCTACACCGCCCTCATCAGGATTGGCCCACCTTCCGACATACTCACCGGTAAGATTGAACCTTGGATCCCTGTAGTTTATATCCGCCGTAAAGGAGGTGACTGTACCGCTCTCAAGCGCTCTCTCTCCAGATGAAATTCCTATATTGCCATCATTGCCGTCCTCAACATCTATACCCGCAACAGCGGCTGCAACCATGAGCGTCGGCCTCTTGGCAAAATTCTCTTTTACACTTCTGGCTTTCCCGCCGATAACGGCCGCCTGAACCCTTCCTGCCCAGAGCACACCGGTGTCACCCTTGTCGTTTTTCTGGTTCGCACCTTCGCCTTGGAAAACACCCGCATCATAGCGGATCATACCGTCGCCGAGGAAACCGTAAACACCACCACCGATATCCCTGCCATACCCAAAGTAATCGTCTATGATCGAGGTTCCCACAAGCTGCAGGGCTGTAATTGAGGTAAGAAACTCTCTGCTGAACGGAACCTTGTACTGGCCTATCGTGGGAACAAAAGCCTTGTTCTTGGCAAACGAAAGCCTCATATCCTTTAGTGCTCCACCCCCCGAGAGATCATACTGAACCGTGTATTTCATCCAAGGAGCGAAAGCGTTACCGTCCCAGATCAACCAGAGGTTTCTTACACTGAAACCTAAACCTTCTTCGTCAGCGTCAGGATCTGTGTAGGTGGACAGAAACTGACCAAAAAAGCGCATCCTGAGCTTGTAGTTGCTGTCCGCGGTCTGGAAAGCAAGACCCGCGCCTTTTTTGGTCTTGACCTTTATCTTGTTGTGCCAAGCCTTGGAATCTTTCACCTTGGCCTCGTACTCCTTCATGTTCATCTGCTGCTCAAGCCTTTCTATCTGCTTCTTAAGGCCCTCTATCTGCTCCTTTATGCTCTGGTCGCCGTCGGCTTGGGCGGGAAGTGACATAAAGGTAAGCAGAGTGAAAAAAGAAACAGCTAAAACTGCTAAAATCCTCATCTTACGGCCTCCTCTGAGTTATATTCAAATCTGGTGTACGGAGGGTTTGAAAAAAAAAGCGGCATATCCAATTGATTTGAATTCACTTAAACTAATCAACAGGAGGATACACCTCCATGGGCAGAAAGAATAAAGTTTTTGGGGCGAAAGGTCAAAAAGAAACGATTGATCCGTTGGGAGGGCTTTCCGTTAGATTTATTCCCTGTTCCAGACAGAAATACGCGGACCAGAGGTTGCCTGCTGGCCAAGTACATATATAATTTTCGCTCGGCTGCTTTATCAAATTTTCCCCAAAGGAACGATCAATGGAGTACGAAGCGGTAATCGGTCTCGAAGTACACGCACAACTTGCCACTGAATCCAAGATATTTTCTTCTTCCTCGACGAAATTCGGAAGTCCCCCCAACTCCCAGGTGAATCCGGTCTGTCTGGGAATGCCGGGGGTGTTGCCGGTTTTTAACGAAAGGGTTCTTGAATACGCCATAAGGGCCGGTCTGGCGACCAACTGCGAAATCGCCCGGAAATCCAGATTCGCAAGGAAGAACTACTTCTACCCGGACCTTCCGAAGGGATACCAGATTTCGCAGTACGACGAACCGCTTTGCCTCAGAGGGCATCTCGAGATAGATTCGGGGGACGGCAGAAAAAAGATCAGGATAACCCGAATACACCTGGAAGAAGATGCGGGGAAACTCGTGCACGAATACTCCGACTTTGAAAGCCATGTGGATCTCAACAGGGCAGGAGTGCCGCTTGTGGAGATAGTCAGCGAGCCCGACATCTCAACCGCTGAAGAAGCGGTTGAATACGTAAGGAAACTTAGGACAATCCTCAGGTATATCGAGGTTTGCGACGGGAACATGGAGGAAGGAAGCCTGCGCTGCGACGCGAACGTCTCCGTGCGGCCGGTGGGGCAGAACGAACTCGGAACTAAAACTGAGATCAAAAATCTTAATTCCTTCCGCTTCATACAGAGGGCCATAGGATACGAAATAAAGAGACAGGAGGCGGTTCTGCGAAGTGGCGGAAAGGTGGTCCAGGAAACAAGGCTTTTCGACTCCCAAAAAGGGGTCACGTTCGCAATGAGATCAAAAGAAGAGGCTCACGACTACAGATACTTCCCGGACCCGGACCTTCTCCCGGTTGTGGTGGTGGAAGATTATCTGGAGAAAATCCGCCGGTCCCGCCCGGAACTTCCCGAAGAAAAACTCAGCAGATTCGTGGATGAATTCAATATACCGAGAAACGATGCCGAGACGCTTTCATCTTCAAGACCGCTTGCCGAATACTTTGAAGAGTGTGCAAAACACACGAAAGACAAGAAGGCGGCGAGTAACTGGATATTAAACGAGATGCTTAGAGAAGTGGAGAACGAAGACAGCATAGCAGAATTTCCGGTCAAGCCCGAGAACCTCGCCGAACTGCTTAACCTTATCGGAGAAGGAAAAATAAACCGCAAGACCGCCAAGGAAATATTCTCCGAGATGATAAGCGGGGGGAAACGCGCCGAGGAAATAGTAATCGAAAAAGGGCTTGCCCAGATTACCGATGAAGACGAGATTTCCTCTATTATAAGCAAAATAATCGAAGAAAATCCGAAGGAAGTCGAGAGATATAGGAAAGGGGACACAAAGCTTCTCAGTTTTTTCGTCGGTCAGGTGATGAAGGCAACAAGGGGAAAAGCCGATCCCGCAGCAGTGAATCAAATGCTCAGGAACTCTCTGGAAAAAGAATAATTCCAATCTATAGAAATCTAGTAGATGAATGGGTAATATACGAAAATTCGGGAGACACACCCACGCTATTGTCGGAAAAGAATCAATTATGACCACAAGGGACCAAGAGAACCGCAACCCAAGCAAGAAGCTGCGGGATCCAGATTTGATTGGTGCGGAGGCAGCCATGCTAAGAGCCTCTGAAAGTGCGCGTCGCCGGGCAATAGATACCAGTGGCTCAGTAACTATTTTCAGAAACGGCAAAATCGTCCGGGAGAAAGATCTAAGAAAAATCTTCCCGGATGAAAATCAGGGCAACTGACTCTGACATAACAACCTCAGCTGTTCACACTTGAACTCCGAAATGCACTACTGACTCAGACAACTTTATTCAGGAGAGTTTCGCCTTTGAAACTACCCTGAGCAGACATGAATGCGCATAAAAATATACACCAACGTGTACGCGCAACACCCTTCATCCTTCCTCGCCAGGCTTCGTCATCGGCACCGCGCTTGTGGAGAAGGTTCTTGGACAACTGCTTCGCCTCGTCAAGGGTGTCCACGAAATTCCCGGCGGGGACACGGTGGAAGACCTCGAGAGATCGCAGAATTCTACCCACGTCACCAGACAATCCCAACACGACACAGTCGGTGTCGTCCTCTATGGCAGATTGGACAAGTTCCTCGATCGCAAGCGCAGCGCTATCGTCCACGCTGGTGGTCTCGGAGAAGTCGAGGATGATGATGTTGTGATCCTTGATGTCCGCAGCAATCACTCGGGTCAGTTCGTTTGCGGAAGCGATCGAGAAACTTCCTCTCAACTTGATGAGTCCGACCGGCATGCTATAGGGATCAATGTCCGCCAGAGACGGTAAAGAATCGAAGTCCAGGACTGGAACGGAAAACACGCCTTCCAGTTCGTTCTGAGTCAAGTCTCTTGAGCGCACCACGCCCGAGGCAACACCAAAGGCTAACGCCAGCGGCAGCATTACGATTGCGGAAGTGACACCGCCGAATACGTCATCTAGAAAAGTGGGCCCTATCGACCCGAAAAAAGATTTTCCCTTCTTTTCCCGAACAATTTAAAGCTGCTTCCTTTTTCAGCAACTTTCCACCCAAACCTTAACAAACTTAGTCCGGAGTACGCCCCTCAATCCCCTCATGGCGTAAAAGCTTGTTGTAAAACCCTACCTCTCTCCCCTTAAAATTCCTTGCTTCTTTAACCAAGCCATAACGTTCAGATATAACTCTTTCGTATTATAAATCACAAGCGCTCAGAATATCCTCTTTTTATATGCTCTTCGAACTCGTCTCTGAATTTTCTCACTATTGAGTCAACGGGCATGGCGCAGCCATCTGCAAGGGCGCATATGGTAGTTCCTCTCATCTGTGAGCACGCGTCAAGTATTATGTCGAGGTGCTCAATGGATCCCTTGCCTTCGTCAATCTCTCTCAGTATCTTCTCAAGCCACCACGTCCCTTCTCTGCACTGAACGCACTGGCCGCATGACTCATCCCTGTAGAAATGGGCAAGGTTCTGGGCTACCTTGATCATGCTCACCGTTTCATCCATCACAGTTACTCCCGCCGTTCCAAGCATGGAGCCTGCAGCCGCAACGGTATCGAAATCCATCGCAATATCCAGTTCATCCGCGGAAAAAACCGCAGAAGAAGAACCACCGGGAGAAACCGCTTTTATTTTTCTTCCTCCGAGAACTCCTCCGCCGTACTCTTCAATCAGCTCAAGAAGGTTTATTCCGAGGGGAAGTTCGTAAAGCCCGGGTTTATTTACATGCCCGCTCAGTCCGAAAATCTTGGTTCCGGTGTTTCTGGGAGTCCCTATCGAGGCAAACCAGTCCGCCCCGTTGTTTATTATATGGGGAACGCATGCAAGCGTCTCCACGTTATTTACTATGGTGGGGCAGCCGAAAAGGCCCACCTGAGCCGGAAAAGGAGGCTTGGGTCTCGGCTCTCCCTTTTTTCCTTCTATTGACTCAAGAAGACCGGTCTCCTCCCCGCATATGTAGGCACCGGCGCCTATATACAGTTTCATATCGAGATCAAAGCCGCTTAGGAGTATGTTCTTGCCGAGATAGCCGTGTTCGTAAGCTTCCTCTATTGCCTGCTGTATCCTTTTGGCACCGTACGGCATCTCCCCTCTTATGTATATGTAGGCTTTGTGGGAGCGGATAGCGTAGCAGGCGATTATTATGCCCTCTATCATCTGATGGGGATCTTTCTCCAGAATCTCCCTGTCCTTGAAGCTTCCGGGTTCGCTCTCATCAGCGTTGCAACAGAGATAAACCGGTTTCTTGGAGTCAGGCGGGATGAAGCTCCACTTTATCCCCGCCGGAAAGCCAGCCCCTCCCCTTCCCCGCAGACCCGATTTCTTGACCGCGTCGGTTACTTCTCCAGGGGCCATGTCAAGGGCTTTTCTCAGCGCCGAGTATCCCCCCGAGGACAGATACGATCCGATGGTGTAGGAGTTGGGCCTGTCGACGTAATTTCTTATGACTCTTTGCTCGGGCATTTTCGAGTCCGGTTAAAGCAATTTCTCAATGGAAAAAAGGATGAATATGGATAAATATTAAATGCGATTGCCGGAATTTTTTCAAGGAAAAATGGAAAAAATAAGGCCGGGCATAAAAAAGCCCCGTGTTCACCGCTTCTAGCGAGCTTCTTCCTCAAGCAGAATGTCCGCTACATACTTGGCAAACGACATCGAGGATGTAAAAGCGGGCGATATGGCGTTTAGAACGTGAACAGTGTTCTCTTCCCTGCAGACGACGTAGTCCATAACGAGTTTTTTCTCCTTCCAGTCCACAAGCTGCGAACGGATACCGGTTTTCGCAGAAGAGACTAGATGACGGGGCAGGAGACCGGGAACCAGCTTTCTGGCTTCTGAGTAGAAATGGGATCCCAGATATTTTTTCACCTCGGAGAGCGCATTTGCCCTGAATCCGCTGTCACTTACGAACATCGACGCGTTTCTGTAAAGAAACCGGAACGACTCAAGCCCCAGGTCCTCAAGAAATCCGTAGCTCTCCCTTCCCAGAACCGGCACGGCGGTAGGGCCGATAAAGACCCGTCCCGAAGTGCTCCTCGTGAAGTGCACCCCCAGAAAAGGCATTCTCGGGTCGGGAACCGGATAGATATTTCCGCGGACAAGATAAGTGCTTTTCTTTGTAAGTTCGCTGTAGGAGCCCATAAAAGGGATGGCTCTGTACCTGAGACCCACTCCGAATTGGCGCGCTATGACGTCCGCGTGGAGGCCGGCAGCGTTTATGAGTTTTCCGTAACTTATCTCTCCCGCGCTCGTAAGGGCAACGCGATTCTTTTTTTGTCCAATAAAAACCGTGTCAAAAAGTACTCGTGCTTTCCCGGTTTTTTTAATCTTCGAGCAAAGAGCATCCAAAACGCCTATAGGGTCAAACACCGATGTCGCGGGAGAATATATGGCTTTCTCAAACGTAGCGGCATGCGGTTCTACCTCTGCAAGCTCTTTTTCATCGATAAGATACGACTCCACTCCGTTTCTCTGCGCCCTCTGCTGAAGTGCCTGGAGTCCTTCAAGCTTCTCCTCGGAGTCCGCCACGATGGCCTTGCCGCATTCGGATATAGCGACTCCGTTCTCACGGCAGAAATCTCTCATCATCCGGTTTCCCTCAATACAGTACCGCGCCTTCAGAGAATCGGGCGTGTAATAGATCCCGGCGTGTAGAACCCCGCTGTTTCGGCCACTTGAATGCGCCCCCAAGCCCTCTTCCTTTTCCAAAACAATGATGTTACTGCAGCCGCGCAGAAGAAGTTCATTTGTGATTGCAAGACCCACAATTCCTCCGCCAACAACAAGAAAATCGCAATTCTTTTCCATTACTCTGGCCCTTCTCGTCCGTTTTCTGGCAAACCGGGTGTAAATCAGGTATATTGACTGTTTCATATAACTTAATAAAATGGGCAGGAAATTTAAAGCAGGACAAAACGCTGTGTATCCAGTTCACGGTGTGGTTGAGGTTCAGGGAGTTGAGGAAAAGGAAATACTGGGTTCGAGAAAATCCTTTTACATACTTAACGTTCTTGAAAGTAACGTAAAACTCATGGTCCCCACGGATAACATAGAGTCCGTGGGCTTAAGGCCCGTAGTACCCAGGAAGGAAGTAAAGAAAATCCTTGACATACTAAAGGAAGAAAACGGCGAAGTGCCCAAGCTGGGAGTTCAGAGCTGGAACAAAAGGTATAAGGAATACGCCGACAAGGTTAAAAGCGGCGACATATACGAAATAGCCAGGGTACTAAGGGACATACACCATCTGAAAAAAGTAAAAAACCTCTCTTTCGGCGAGAAAAGAATAATGGAAAACGCCCTTTCCCACGTAGTTAAAGAACTTTCCATATCGCTTAGAAAAAAAGAGGGAGAAGTCAGCAACCAGATAGAGGAAATCTTCTCCTAAATCCGCTCACTCAAGAATATCCCTTCCGTCAACGCCCCGGGGAACTTCAAACCCGAGATAATTGACGATGCTCGAGAAGATATCTGCGGTTCTTACGCAGTCGTATCGGGCCGGGCGGCTTATAAGAATGGGAACCACCATGTGGTCTTTGTGCAGGGAGCCATGGGAACCGTGATGTTCAGGGTTCTCGTGCGTGGCCCGAAGGTCATAGCCCGGTTTTGAACTGATTACCACATCGCCGGTTCGAGGCGATTCGAAAAGCTGGAGAATCTGGAGGGGGGCATCCGGATAGTCAGAATCGATCGTGAGTCGAAGCGACTCCGAGGGATTCATCTTCCTTGAGGAAAAGCCGTAGCCAAGAGGGTCGCCCGAAACATTGCTGTAGCAGATCAGACCTTCTTCATCCACACTCACGAGAGCCTCTCCCCTGGGGTTAGTTATTTTCACCTCCCCCCCTGCCCCGCCGGTTCTGGCGCAGACAAGATCCACTTCCGGCCGCCCGGAGAGCTCGTTAACTATATCCGCTATTTCTTCGTAGAAGGTGTGTCTTTTCCATCCATCGGAATTTTTGAAATAGTAATGCGCCATGGAGTTTCCGGAAACCATGACGGATGAATCGGCGTCAAGGTAATGCCTGAACACGTTGGTGTAGTAAAGCGGCTTGAAACCCCGTCTGCGAAGAAAATCCAGGGAATCGAAATGCGAGTGCGTGGACGTAAGTCCGTGGTCGCTTCCCACGACAAAAAGCGTATCGTCAAGTTCACCTTGCTCGGCGATCTTTTCTGCAACCATTCCAACGTACCGGTCAAGCCTTCTGTAGGATTCCATAACCTTGTGGTGGAACGGATGGTAGCGGTGGGAATAGGCATCTGCCGCAGTGAAAACGCAGAAAATAAAACGCGGAGAATCCCTGAGAGAATCAACCAGAATTCTTGCCGCGGCCTCTTCAACACTGTCGCTTCTGTCCGTGAAATGGCTTTTTACGACCAGGTAATACTTAAGATACTTGGTCCTGTTTCTCCCCGAGGGACCTATATCCCTGGTTATTTCGTTTAGAATGCTTACGCTCCCCGGAACCATGCCGAAAAGCGTCGGGGAGCCGCACTCTATGTCCCGGTTGATAAGAGACGCTTGGGGACCCGCGTAGCTTCTGAATCTTCGCAGGGAAAACGGAGTCTTGTCGTAATACCTTCTGTCAAACCACCTTATGCCGGGGAGGTTGCACCTGCCTGGAAACTTGCCGAGAAGGTACGGGGTATAGGCCGGACCCGTTGTGGAAGGAAAAACCGTGACTCCCTTAAGGAACTCTCCAGGTTCAACAACATATTTCTGTATATTCTCAAGGTCGCCTCTTTTTAGAAGTTCAGCGAAGACATCCAGCCTCGTACCGTCGGCAAGAAAAAAAACGCATTTTCTTCTGTTCATCAAGTGCTTCCCGTAAAGTGCCGGTTATAAATTTCCCTGATATCCCCGGTCACGCGCGCATATTCAGACATGAGAAAACCTCCCTCTCCACCGGAACCACCGAACTCAGGCGCCATTCGGTCAAAATCGCCCCGCGTGATCTCGTTTTTGCTCCTGTCGTTGAAAAGACTCAGCAGATTTCCCATTTTTCTTAAAAACATATAGCCTTCGCTAAGCGTCAGGACCTCGTCGCTTTCAATTAACCCGGCCCCGTAGAGCGCCCCGATAGCCTCCATGGTGTTTGCCGTTCTCAGTTCGGGGTTTGCGGGACCATGGGCAAGCTGAAGCATCTGGATGAGGAACTCAATGTCAACCAACCCTCCCCTTCCCATCTTCAGGTTAAATCTGGATTCGGTCTCGTTGGCAAGTTCTTTTTCGACCCTCTCGCGCAGCCTGTGGATTTCCTTGGGGAAATCCGCAGCGAGTTCTTTTGCGTAAATGAAATTGTCTATGACTTTCATTACCTTCTCGCCGAGTGCGCGGTTTCCCGCAACGGCGCGGGCTTTTACAAGAGCCTGCCTCTCCCAGATTTGAGCACTTGAATTATGATATTCTTCAAAGGCTTCAAGCGAGGCGACGAGGGCGCCCGAATTTCCCGACGGGCGCAGTTCCACATCCACCTTGTAACAGAAGCTCTCAGAAGTGTAAACCGAAAGATTGGATATGAATCTCTGACCGTACTTGGAAAAAAGCTCGTGGTCATCTCCCTCGTAAATGAAAATTATGTCCAGATCTGAAGCGTAGCTCATTTCACTTCCTCCGAGCTTGCCAAGTCCCAGAACAACCATGTTATCAAGGAGTTTTCTTTTTCTTGGAGAACACTTAAGGGAATCCTTGGCAAGTTCGAGGCTTGAGTCCATTACAACGTCCGCAACCATCGACAGATATTTCCCCACGTAAATCGGTTCCAAGTCCTCGGAGAGCTCCTTAAAGCAAAGTTTAAGGGACTCAATGTGCTTGAAGCTTCGGAGAGCATTGAGTTTGTCCTCAAAGAACTCCTCTTGCGAGACGGCTTCCCCGAGGGCCTCCGCCATGGCATCTTTCGAATCGTAAAACTGCGTCACGTCCTTCAGTATGATGGAGTCAAGATACTCGGGGTGCCTGATAAGAAAATCAGACAGCATGCCGCCTCTTGAAAATAGCCTAGAGAGCAGAGGAATAATTTTGGGGTTTTCAGTCAGAAGAAAGTAGACCGACATCCTGGAACCCAGACCAGAGATAAACCTTTCAAGATTTAAAAGCGCAGAGTCCTGATCGCTGAGCTTGATTATGTTTGAGAGAAAAGCCGGTATCACTTTTCTCGAAAGCATCCTTCCCCTTTCCGTGAGTCCGGCTCTCTGGGGGTTCATGAGGCTCGATATGATTTCGATCGCGTCGTCCGGCGCCGAGAAACCGAGATTTCCGAGGGTCGAAATAGCTTCCTCGCGGTTTACATTTCCCTCGGCCATAAAATCCGCCACCTCCCAGAATTCCCTGCCTTTTTCCTCAAGCTCCACTCCGGGATCAACGAACAGATTCCCGCAGTTCTTCACGACAAGCGAGGTTACTTCTTCATAAGCGGCCCTGAAGTCCGCCGTCATTTCAAAACCCATCCTCCTTGAGAGTCTGGCGAGTGAATTTTCATCTGTGGGAATACTGTGCGTCTGAAATTCATCCCAGAGCTGAATTGAATGCTCCACTTTCCTAAGAAAAAGATAGCAATGCTCCATCTCTTCCCTTACCTGTTTTTTTATGAAACCCGTCGTCTCCATGGCGGAAAGGCCGTCAAGAGTGTTCATGAGTCCCCTGAGCTTGTTCACCGCCCCGCCGCTCATAAGCTGGGTCGCCTGCACGAAAAACTCGATATCCCTTATTCCTCCCCTTCCGAGCTTCACGTCGTTTTCCTTCCGGATGCCCTCAAGACGAACCTTCATGTCCTTGAGATCCTCTATGGACTCGTAATCAAGCAGCTTGCGGTATATTACCGGTTCAAGTTCCCCGAGGAATTCGCGACCAAGCTCAATATCCCCGGCAACAGGACTCGCCTTGAGCAGAACCGCTCTCTCCCAGGTCTCGGCCCAGTGGTAATAATGATCAAGGGCCGCGTCAATTGACACTGCTAGCGGACTCCTGCTGCCACCCGGACGCAGACCAAGGTCGACTCTGTAGAGAAAACCGCCGGGGGTAACGGAGCTTATCGTTCTGGTAACCGATGAGCAAAGCGTGAATATCTGTTCGGCGTAGTCCTCGCTTCTGTAGAGATAAACGAGGTCTATATCGGAACTGAGGTTAAGGAGTCTTCCGCCGAGTTTCCCCATGCCAAGCACTACGAACTCAAACTGGTCTCCTCCCTCGATTCGGAACCTGTAAAAATCAAGCACCGCCCTGACCACGGAGCTGGCCAGGTCGGAAATTTCCTCCATGGTCTGGCGAAACGTGCAGAGACCAAGAATTTCTCTGTAGATTATCCTCGAGAGTTCCGTGTACTTGTACTTCTTGAGCCTTTCTCCTAGCCGCTCTGAATCCTGCGAATTCCTCACAATCGAGCCGAGCGGAGTCCGGTGGGAAGAAAGCGTTTTTTTTCTCTCTAGGGCTTTTTCATTAGTAAGTACGTTTAGCGCGCGTGGATTTCTTATGATTGAATTGCCGAGAAATCTGCTGTGCGAAGAGATGACGCGGAGGGCTCTCTCCTTTTCCACAGAGAGCTTGCCGTTCATCTCCCGGAATCTCTCAACTGTTAAGCGCGCGTTTTCCTCGTCGGGAAAAACAATCTTCTTTCTCATCAAGCCGGGTCACATGAAATCATAGGGATCAATATCAATTATAAGCTTAATTCCCGAAGCGTGTTTTTTCAACGAATCGTAAAGTGCCGAGGCGTAGTTGCGAAGCAGCCCCAGATTCCCCGACACGATAATGATCTGCCATCTGAACCTGTTCCTGAGTTTGTATATTGGAGCCTCCGACGGGCCAAGCACTCGGAGCGACCCGGGCGGAAGCCTGAGGAGAAACCTCTCGGCCGTGCGTTTCATTCTTTTGGCAAAATCTCGTGTCCTCTCCTCATCAAGTCCGTTCACTCTTAAGGATATGAACTTCGAGAAAGGAGGCTGATCAAGAGATTTTCTAAGTTCCAGTTCTTCATCCAGGAACCCGGAACTGTTATGGGAAATGGCAAATCTTACCGAAGGATGTTCGGGGTTATATGTCTGCAGAAAAACCGTCCCGGGTTTTCTTCCCCTGCCTGTTCTTCCAGCTACCTGCGTGAGGATCTGGAAAGTTCTTTCTCCCGAGCGGAAGTCGGGAATCCCCAGCATATGGTCAGCCGAGAGAACACCCACAAGCGTAACCCCTGGCAGATCATGTCCTTTGGCTACCATCTGGGTCCCGATAAGAACATCCACCTCCCCGGACTCAAGCTTTCTGTAAAGGTCGAGAAGTTTGGTTTTTCCGCGGGTGTAATCCCTGTCCATGACGAAGACCCTGGCATCGGGAAGCATGCTCTTTACCTGCTCCTCCACTTTCTGGGTCCCGAGACCCTTGCCCATGTATTTGGCCCCGCAGCTTGAGCAGATGTTCTCGAATTCCTGCATAATCCCGCAGTAATGGCACTTAATTGAGTTATCCTTCTTGTGGAAGGTAAGGGTTATAGAGCAGTTGGGGCACTTGAAGGTTTCACCGCAGTCCCCGCAGACCAGAAAGCTTGAAAAACCTCTCCTGTTAATAAAAAGAATCGATTGCTCCCCGCGGCTGAAATTCTCCACCAGGGCGTCCCTCAGGCGCGGGGAGAAGACAGCTTCATTCACGTTTTTCATATCCACGAGTTCAACATCGGGAAGCCTGCTCTCCCCCACCCTTGCGGGAAGAGAAAGATATTCGTACTTGCCACTGATCGAGTTTGCGTAGGATTCAAGTGAAGGAGTCGCGGAACCCAGCAGCACAGGACAGCTGTATATGGTTCCGAGCATGACCGCGGCGTCGCGGGCGTTGTAACATGGCGCCTCGTTCTGCTTGTAGGAGGACTCGTGCTCCTCGTCGACTACAACGAGGCCGAGATTCTCAAGCGGAGCGAAAACCGCGGAGCGGGCGCCTATCACCACGCTCAGGTCTCCGCTACGGGCTTTTCTCCAGGCATCGAACCTCTCACCCTCGCTGAGGGCGCTGTGAATCACCGACACAGAGTCGGCGAAACGCGAGCGGAACCTCTTTACCAGAAGCGGTGTGAGCGCTATCTCGGGAACGAGAACAATCGCCTGTTTCCCCCTGGCTATGACTTCGCTCACGGTCCTTAAATAAACCTCGGTCTTTCCGCTTCCCGTGACACCGTGAAGAAGAAAGCAGCGGTATTCCCCCCTCTTGACGTAAGGCAGGATTTTCTCCATCGCCATACGCTGATCCTGAGTAAGTTTCTTCGGCGGCTCTTCCTTTGAATCAAGCACACCGTAGGGGTCCCTTCCGATCTCTTTTTGCTCCACGGAGACCAGAGCGTTATCCACAAGCCATTTTACGTGAGCCGTGAAATTGCCGAATATTTCCCTCAGTTCCGAGCGGGGGACGGAACCGCGGAGGTTTATGAACTCAAGTATGGCGCCCTTGGCCGGTTTTTTCCGCCTAATCTCCGAGACAGTGTCCGGGTCACAGGAGATTCCATAGACCTTCTCGTACTTTACCTTCTCATCTCTTACGACCCTGTAGTCAAATTCGACATGGCCTCTTCTTTTAAGAGAGTTAAGGTTCTCAAGCGACGCCCCACCGCTGAGTTCAATAAGCTTCTCCGAGGCGAGTTCTCCTTCGAGCAGAAGAGTTTCCAGAACTCTTTTGTCGAGACGGTTAAGCCCCGGTTCCTTAAGGCAGCTTTCCCCCTCCTCCGTGATCCGCACGGTTTTCCCGACGCTTTTGCCAAGACCCAAAGGATGGGCGAATTTAAGCACGATCCCGAGAGGCGCCATGTAGTACTCAGAAACCCGGCGGAAGAATTCCAGGCGTTTCTCGTTAAAAAGCGGTAATTCATCGAGGATATCGATTATATCCTTTAGCTCGAAATCGACTTTCCGTTTTCCCGCATCTCCCACCACATATCCTATGGCCTTGCGGTTCCCGAGGGGGACAAACACCCTCTTCCCCGTAGCGATCCCTTGCCGGAGACGCTTCGGAACCGAATATAGAAAAAGCTGCTCGGAATGAATCGGCAATGCTACCTGAACAATTTTTCCTGGATTCATAGCTATATTAGAAACTCGAAGATATCGTACCCGCCACACGAGCAATCATGAAGGTAACGCTAAATCGAGGCATTTGCGTTGCGCCGGGGAAAGTTCTGGAAGTGGGCAGGAGGCTATGATCTAACTGTTAATCTTTCATAGTGTGCCAGCGGGTTCGAATCCCACCTGGCAAAGATAAGGTCAGTTAGCCGGAAGCAAGTTTTACATGGCATGCGGCAACGTATGTAGTGGAGCGTAAACAGCGGGCGGCAAAGCGCCGCTAATTCTAACAGAGACTTTACAGAAGATGACTGCCGGGAAATGTTTCGATACCGAATGTACTGGTTTCCGGGTTTGGCATCAGTGTTTTCAGAAGCTGAAAAAAACAGGGGCAGCCTCAAGGCCGCCCCTGTTCAGCAGATATTACCGGCAGTCTTGGAAGCCGGTATTTCCTGAAACCTTCTATGTGCGCCTTCTCAGGAAAACGACCGGGAACAGGACTGAAGCCATAACGAACAGGTTAAGCAAGGCGCCCTTGTACGTATTTGCCGTACCCGCAATCGCGCATCCTCCATCATCATCATCAATCTTGCACACATCATCTCCGGGATAAGTTCCGGAGCCGAAGATATACAGGGTTGGATTGAGGGACGGCACCATCGCGGTTATGCTTGCCACCTCGATATAGCTTCTCTTGCATGAAGTGCCGGGAACCTTCTTGTTTTCAAGAAAGTTTGCAACGTTATCATCAAGATTCGTGGGGTCATCCCAGTGATAATTTACGTAAGTGGAACTTCCGATTTCTACGTCTCCCAACTCTTGGCTGAACAGTTTTGCTATATTCGTCTCTCCTGACAGTCTGTCATCGTTCAGATCCAGGTTGGTGCCGTTAAGATCAAAATTGTTTCCGTTTATAATCACCGCGGCGGGTTCTTCTGGATCCGATTTCGCCTCCATTATGAAGGTATATATGTTTCCATGCCTGAGATCTCCTACCCTGTAGCAAGCGGATTGGTCATTCAGGTTTGTGAGTGTGTTTAACTGGATTTGCTGGGGAGAACCGCCTTGTGCTACTGCTGCTCCGAATGCTCTTGCAAATTGAGCTTGAGCTACCCTGATAACCCCTTTCACGTAATCTTCAAGATTCTTATCTGTAGGGTCTCCATGTACATCCTCAGCTGAAGGTGTGAGCTTGAACCCGGTACAGACAGGCTCAACAAAAGCGGAGTCATTTTCACGGTGGTGAAGACCCGCTATGAACGTTATATGTCCGCCGAGGTTATCCGACACATTGCGCGCGCAGGCCCATCTCCCGGCGTCGCCGTATTGTTCACAGTGGTTCATACCTTGGGACGCATTGCCTGCGCCCTCAGTTAAATCTGATATAGTGCCTGCGACATCGGAACCCGAGGTAGCAGGCGGGTCAAACCGGTAACCGAACAGGTCAGGATATCTCGCGTGATTCGTTACTATATTTCTGTTGTTTATGCTTAATGAATAAACTTCACCGTGCTTGTAGTCTCCTTCCTGCCTTACCGCCCTGTTGTATAATGTGACTTCTTTGATCAGCACCTGGAGGTTATTCGGGTCAAAGTTTGCTTTATAAACTTCTTCATAATAACGTACTATTTTATTAAGAAATTCTTCCACGTGCATCCGGTTAGTAGGAACAACATCTTCCGCAACTATCCCCGTATTGTCCCCGTGAGTAGCGGCTGCTTCCATACCGGATGAAAAAACAAGCCCCCCCCTAAGACAAAAAGCAAGCCTAGAACTACTCTCTTGATTCTTAAATTCATCATTCTCTATTACCTCCATGGTTTTTCCGCATGCTGAAATGGCGACCGGAACCCAGCATAGCCTTACATTTAGAGTGAACCATAAAAACCCCAGTGAATTCAAGCACAAAAATAGCCGAAGTAAATTAAATTGTCCGGTTTTAGAATTTTTTAGTTGTCCGGTTTTTGTTTTTTTCTTTTTCTTTTCTTTTTCTTTCAAATCAGACTTGAAGGGCGAGCCCGAAAAGTCTGATTTGAAACCGTCCGCTTACTCTCCCACTGCCTTCCTGATCTCCTCCGCCCCTTCAATCAGATCCCCCGCCCTGTCGTAAACCCCAAGCTTACGCTTTCTTCCGTGTACCACCGCCATCCTCCCATCCTCATACTCAGCAGACCCTATCTGTTGTCCACCTTGCACTCGCCTGCGGGATTCCCTTCCAGGTTAACGAGGACAGGTTCAGGCCTTTCACCCATGTCGTCATAAGTGTGTACATAGTAAAAACCCTTAGTTGCGTCGCCGTTAGCATCGAAATCAATCTCGCCCGAAAAACCGTGATAATCAATATCATCGTTGGTACTGTCGCTATCGGTGAGAAATCCCGCACATTCTGCATAAGTTCTGCATTTGATCCCATCCCTGCTTATTCCTATCATTTCCCTGACATACACGGCGGGATCAGAAGATGCGCTTTTAATGGACGCAAGCTTCATCAGCACAACAGCATCGTATATCTGTCTTGCATATCTCCCCGCTTCATCAAAAATTTCCTTCCCGTCTTCCAGTCTGCAGGGGTCAGGACCCGCGATGGTGGTCACAAAACCTTCCATGTCCTCAAGCGAAAGTGCTTCGGGGTCAAGGGCGACAACTATTTCAGCAAAGCTCTCAATTGACAATGAATCCGCCCCGTAGTATTTCACCTTTCCATTGAGCTCTTCCCTCTTGAGCATGCTTGCCATAAAGTTCGCTCCCCCTTCACGAAACAGCACGAGAACCACGGAGTCCACAGGATTATCCTCGGCATTTACTGCACTGACTACGGCATTTACTGCCGCCTCGGAACCTTCCCCATACTCAATCGGTTCAAGTGAACTTACTCCCGCTTGCTTAAGGGATTCGACAAGACCGTCCTTAAGGTTTCTTCCGTAACTGTCGTCACGAAACAGTATGGCCGCACGTTTTCCCCCAGCTTGCTTTATCAGTTTCGCAATTATGGGTGCTTGGAATGCGTCCGATGGAATAACTCTGAAGAAGTAGCCGTCATCAGCGAAAGTGCTTATTTCAACCGAACTGGCCGAGGGTGATATCGCGACCATCTTCGCTCCGGCAAGATCATCCACAAGACCCACAGAATCAGCAGAGGTAGCCGGACCTATTATTCCGTCAACCCCACTGTCCAGAACATTCCTCAGGGCATCAGAATCAAAAGAACGGTCAGTGTCGCGGCCAAAAACAAGCTCTATACCACCGCCTGCGGCATTAATATCTTCTACGGCCGAAACTACCGCCTGTCGTCTGCTGTCATAACTGCCGTCAAAAATCCTCTCGGGGATGAGCACCCCTATGCAGAGAGAAGCATCCGCACAGTCATTGCTTCGGCAACCTGAAGAAACAAGAATGCAGATCAGGATGAAAACGTACAGAACTGAGCAGATGTTTTTCATTTCAGGGTCTTAAAGAGACCGTCTTACTGTTATGGCCCGCCAGAACAGTGAATGCTGAATTAACAAGTCAAACTACATCAGTCCAACGGACACAGAGAAGTGGCCACCTGTTACCAACAACAGAGGATCAGGCAAGATCCGCGGGCATCATTATCATGTTGTCCATTGACGCGCCGGGGGCTATCATCGGATAAACCATCTCGGTACAATCGACTTCTATCTCCATGAGGACAACTCCCGGAGTGTTAAGGCCTTCCCTGAGAGTGGGCTCAAGCTCCTCGGGCCTCACCGCCCGAAGGCCGCGGGCGCCGAACGCTTCCGCGAGCTTCACGAAATCCGGTAGTACCTCGAACCGGGAAGCAGAATAGTTGCCTTCAAAAAACATCGTCTGCCACTGCCTTACCATTCCGTGGTGGCGGTTGTTGAAAACAATGATCTTAAGATCCATATTGTATTCAACCGCAGTTGCGAGTTCCTGAAAATTCATCTGGAAACTTCCGTCGCCGGCAACACATATAACCTGCTCATCAGGCCTTGCATATTTCGCTCCCATGGCTGCGGGGAAACTGAATCCCATAGTTCCCAACCCTCCAGAGGTGAGATGGGTTCTCGGTCTTTCGAACTTGTAGAACTGTGCTACCCACATCTGGTGCTGACCCACGTCGGAAACTATTATGGCCTCTCCTTTCGTGATCTTGTAGAGCATGTCTATGGCGTAGGTAGTCAGAATTTTCTCGCTTCCCTGGCAATAGGTGAGCGGATGCTTTTCGTTCCACTCCTGTATCCGCCTGAGCCAGGATTCCCTTCCCTCAAGATCAATCTCCCCGGGTAGAGCATCGAGTATCTGGCGCAGCACAGCTTTTGCATCCCCTACTATCGGACACTGAACCGTTATGTTTTTATCTATCGAGGAGGGATCTATATCTATATGGATAATCTCCGCGTTGGGGGCGAACTCATCAAAGTTCCCGCCCGTAGCCCTGTCATCAAACCGCCCGCCGATCGAGATAACGAGGTCCGATTCAGTAACAGTCATGTTTGCGGCGTAGGAACCGTGCATCCCGAGCATGCTTATAAAAAGCGGATCGCTTGCCGGATAACCCCCCAGGCCCATAAGAGTTGACGCTACAGGTATCTGAAGCCGGTGGCAGAACTCAATCAGTTCATCTGTAGCCCCGGACCAGATAACTCCTCCCCCGGAATAAATAACTGGCCGCTTTGAGGCAAGCAGCATCTCCACCGCTCTTTTTATCTGCGAAGGGTTTCCCTTCATAGTGGGTTTGTAGCCTTTGATATCTATCTCGTGATCCTCAGGGATTACAAGCTCGTCTTCTCCTATGAGAACGTCCTTGGGCATATCAACCAGAACAGGGCTGGGTCTTCCAGTACCAGCTATGTGAAAAGCCTCTTTCATAGCTCTTGGAAGATCCCGGGTCTCTCGTACAAGATAGTTATGTTTCGTGCAGGGTCTTGTTATGCCGATATGGTCGGCTTCCTGAAAAGCGTCGCTTCCAAGATACTGAGTAGGAACCTGTCCTGTGAAGATAACTATGGGAGATGAATCCATCTGCGCCGTCGCAATGCCGGTAACGGTATTGGTTGCCGCAGGACCCGAGGTGCAAAGTACCACTCCCGGTTTTCCCGATGCCCTTGCATACCCGTCGGCCATGTGCGTAGCTCCCTGTTCATGCCTCACAAGCACGTGCTCTATCCTGTCGGTATAATCGGTCATCACGTCATACACCTTGAGAACGTACCCTCCCGGCAGTCCGAAGACCACGTCAATACCTTGGTGAAGAAGCGTCTCAAAGAACATCTGTGCGCCGAGCATCTTGGCCATTTTGGTCTATCTCCCTGATTATTTTAAAATGCGGAAAACAAAAACCCGCACCGCTTAATCTATCACTGCGCACGGGCAACTTCAAGACCGTCATGTGAAAAAAGATTTTTACCCTCTTTTCACCGATACCGTTTTGTGCTCCGCAGCGGAGCGGCGAAGATAGAAGGGGGTTAAGGTGAAAGGATCGTCCTTGTGCCCGGAAAGAATTTTCTTTCTTCCCAAAAGCGCACAGCCAGACGCCCTCGGGGTGTTCAGATTTGCAGGCAGAAACACGGCTCTTTCTCCTGCGGAATCCTGTATTAGATTTTCGTATAGCAGGGACCCACTGCCCACAAAAACGGTCTTTGTTCTCACCCTGGCGCACACAGACTCAGGTGTGGCAATTTCCGCGGGGGTCATCTCTGCGCTTTCTGGATCATAAAACGAAAAGAAAACCTCTCCTCTGCCAGCGTCGGTCATGGCGCACACGCAGTCTCCGCACCAAAGTGCGTTTGAAGTGAGAATCTCAAGGGACGGAACTCCCACAAGTTCCGCTCCCAGGGAATAACAAAGGGCCTTCGCAGTGGAGACCCCTATGCGAAGAGAGGTGAAAGACCCCGGACCCACTGATACGCAGACCGCATCCAGATCATCTTTTCCGAGCCCGCAATCCGAAAAAAGCCTCTTGATGGTGGGAATAAGCACTTCGTTGTGTCTTGGGCCGGTGTTGAAAACATATTCGCAGAGAAGCGCGTCATCATCGGATAATGACACGCTTCCTGAAAAAGTAGAGGTTTCGATTCCTAAGATTTTCATAATGCGCCGCTTAAAAAATGCCCAAAAATATTCTGTAAATTTCCAAGGTAGTTCTATTCAGAGGGAGGTTTAGTTTTTATGAGAACTTCCATTCTTCCCCTGTATCGCGGCATTACCAATCCCGCTAAACCCCTAATCATCCCGCCTGAAAAATAACCAGCAGAAAAACCAAGTGACGGGAGCTCCAAAAACAAGAATGATCCAGGGAAAACCATGAACAGGTTCTCATACTTCATCCCTCGTATAGGGATTCACATAGATTCTTCGATCTTGATTCCGTGTATCCAGATTACTCTGCTTCCTCAGCAGAACCAACCCCCGAGGCCTTTATGATCTCGTCTGTTATTTTTTCGCGGATTTCCGGATTTTCGTGCAGAAACTTTTTGGAATTATCCCTGCCCTGCCCCATTCTCTCTCCTTCATAGGAATACCAGGTCCCGCTTTTCTTTATCACGTTGAACTTGCTTCCTAAATCAATGAGCTCCCCGAGCTTTGATATCCCCCTTCCGAAAATCACCTCGAATTCCGCTTCCCGAAAAGGCGGAGCTACCTTGTTCTTTACAAGCTTGGCCCTCACTCTGTTGCCAATTATGCGGTCGCCGTCCTTAAGAGACCCGATGCGCCTTATATCAATTCTCACCGACGAATAGAACCTAAGCGCGTTGCCCCCGGTGGTGGTTTCGGGATTCATGTACGCCGGAACCCCGATTTTCATGCGGAGCTGGTTAACGAAAATCACTATGGTCTTGGAACGGCTTACGTTAGCCGTTATTTTGCGAAGTGCCTGCGACATCAGTCTCGCCTGAAGACCCACGTGAGTGTCTCCCATCTCACCCTCAATCTCGGCCCGGGGTGTAAGGGCCGCAACCGAATCAAGCACTATGAGATCAACTGCGTTGCTTCTTATCAGGGTATCAATTATCTCAAGGGCCTGTTCTCCGAAATCGGGCTGCGAAATAAGAAGGTCCTCAACCTTGATCCCAAGCGCCGCCGCGTAGCTTGTCGAAAGAGCGTGCTCTGCGTCGACAAACGCGGTTATTCCGCCGGCCTTCTGGGCTTCCGCAATGGCGTGGAGCGCTATGGTGGTCTTGCCCGAGGCCTCAGGACCGTAAACCTCGACAATCCTTCCCCTGGGAAAACCCCCGACTCCAAGAGCTATATCAAGTCCGAGAGAGCCCGAGGTAATAACCGGGATGTCCGAAAGAGAAATGTCCTCCCCGAGTCTCATTATGGAACCCTTTCCGAACTGCTTCTCTATGGTGCTGATGGCTACGTCTATGTTCTTGTTCTTCTCGTCAGTATCGCTCATTCCGTCCTTGTCTCCGTTTCGATTTCTCAGGTTCTGAAAACTATTATGCTACATAATCAATACAGAACTTCCTAACCATATCAATGGCGGTGGAAGAGGCAAAGCTCTTTATCTCATCTCTCGTGCCGGCAAAATTCCGCTTCTCGCAGAAAGTCCCCGAGGAAACATGGCTGAATCCGAACCACACGGTGCCCACGGGTTTCTCCGGAGTTCCGCCTCCCGGGCCCGCGACCCCGGATATGGAAATCCCTATGTCGCTTCCGAAAAGCTCTCTTGCTCTCTGAGCCATTTCGGAAACTGCCTGCTCGCTCACCGCTCCGAACCAGGTGAGTGTATCTGTGCTTACTCCCAGAAGCTTTTCCTTGGAATCGTTGCTGTAAACCACCGCCCCGCCAAGAAAATAAGCGGAACTCCCAGGAATGTCAGTAAACCGGCTTGAGCAGAGTCCTCCAGTGCAGGATTCCGCAACAGACAGGGTCAGGTCTTTTTCAATCAACAAAGATGCAGTCACCTCTTCCATGGATTCGTCCTCCCGGGAAAAGAGAAAAAACCCCAGCCTTTCTTCTGCCCGCGCACAGGCATCGCCCAGAAGCGAATCAAGCGCATCGCCGTCATCACCCGAGGCCGTGAGTCTAAGGTGAATCTCGGGCAGGCGGATTCTGTATCCGAGATCCACTCCTTCGGGGGAAAAGCCGCTCAGTTTTTCCGCCACCTCGGATTCGCCGAGCCCAAAGGTCCTTAGCACTCTAACGCGCAGGATGGTTCCTTTTTGCGCGACACCAGTTATATCGGGAAGAACATGCTCTCTGAACATACGTCTGAATTCCCTCGGGACACCGGGGAGAAAGTAGAATTTCGAGTTGCCGGAGAGAAAACTGAAGCCTGCGGCCGTGCCGACCGGGTTTTCGATAACCGCCGTTTTTTCAGGAAACATGGCCTGTTTTTCATGGTGAATGTTGGGCTTCCTGCCCCTTTCCCTGAGTTTCCGTAAGATGTCCTGATAGACCGCCTGATTGGAAACAAGGGAAGTTCCGAGAAACTTCGAGGCGGCAAGTGCGCTCAGATCATCCTCGGTGGGGCCGAGCCCTCCTGTGACTACGACAAACCTGGCTCTCTTTGAAGCCGCGTAGAAAGAAGCGAGAAGATCATCGAGGTCATCGGCAACCGCGCAGTGGTGCTTAACCTCAATACCGGATGAGGACAGTTCCGCGGCTACCCAGCTGAAGTTGGTATCCAGGGTAAGACCGCTCATTATCTCATTTCCGGTCGTGATCACCTCAACGCACATTGCCGGGTAATTTTAACTGGAAAGAAAACTCAGCGGGAAAGGAAACTCCTTAAGATACAAAGCTAGCTAGCAGAACAAGTTCCGGCTTTTTGCAAATCAGCGAACTTAATGTATTTTAATTATCATGGATTCCAGCCTGAAAAACCTGCCGGTTGATGAACGGATTCGCCTTGTAGAAGATCTATGGGACAGCATCGCCTCTGACCAGAACTCTATTTCTCTTTCATCAGCACAGAAAGCCGAGCTTGACAAAAGGCTTGACGCTTACGAAGTGACTAAATATCCGGGGCGACCCGCGGATGAAGTCATTTCGGAAATCCGCAAAAAACTGTGAGTTACGAAATCCGGTTCCACGAAGAAGCGGAAATGGATCTTGCTGATTCCGCTTTATGGTACGAATTTCAGAGATCAGGATTAGGGGATGAGTTTCTTGAAGAATTGCTTCTCACCATACGGTCCGTTCAGCAGCACCCATTCGGATTTCCAATCGTACACCGTGGTGTTCGCAGAGCTTTGATTAAACGGTTTCCATTCGGGATTTTCTATCGCGTTGAGCCGGAATTCATTGTCATTTTTGCTGTTATGCACGCAAGCCGACATCCGCTTCGATGGCAGAGCAGAATGTAGAAGTCGCAACGACAAGCATTTTCATTCTCTAGCCCTGCAGAATGATTGCAACAATTGACAAAGAAATTTTCTTTGATAAAGTAAAGATATGGCTAAAGTGAGCAGCAAACTGCAGGTAACTGTGCCAAAAGCAATTGCCGAGCGTTACGGCATCCGGCCTGGGGATGATATACGTTTTGAGGAAGCCGGAGAGACCATCCGCGTGGTGCCTCCTAATGCCAGGATGCAGAGAAAAGAGCTCGACACCGAAACGCGTCTGCGCATATTTGATGAGGCAATGGCCCGACAACGGGCCCGCGAAGCGGGAAGGACACTTGCCCCAGCAACTGAGCGAGGCTGGACCCGGGAAGAACTCTACACTCGGGGCAGCCCAGATGCTGATTGACACCAACATACTGGTCTATCGTTACGACAACCATTTCCCGAACAAGCAACAGATTGCTGAACATTTTATTCGCGACGGCATTGCGAGCGGGCATTTGCGTATCACACACCAGTCGATAGTTGAGTTCATTGCGTCAACAACCCGGGGAGCACCAGGAAATCGAATCCTTGAATTCACAGACGCAATACGCGAAGCGGAAGAACTGATGGCCCTGTTGCCGATTATCTATCCAGATGAATCTGTGCTGCGAATGGCCCTGCGCGGCGCGGCGGCATACAGCCTGTCGTGGTCTGATGCTCACATATGGGCCTACGCAGAAGTTCACGGCATAAGGGAACTGTTCTCGGAAAACTTCCAACACGGCCGCATGTACGGCACGGTAACCGCGCAGAATCCCTTTCTGCTTTACGCATAAAAACCAGGTCCGCGAAAAACGCGACAGGCATCATCAATAGAACCGGACAAGCACCTGAAGGCAGAGATTAGCGTACACTCCGGCCAGAACGTCATCCATAACGATACCGTATCCCCCCGGCAGTTTCTCAAATCTTCTTATAGGAAACGGCTTCGCTATATCGAAAAACCTGAACAGAAAAAAGCCGATCACCAGGTTAAGCGGGTCCGGGGTGATGAAAAGCATGCACACCAAGAATCCGCATACCTCGTCAATCACGACCTCGGGCGGGTCCTTCCTTTTAAAAATCCGCACGCAGCGGGAAGCGGCTATAAAAGAGACAAGGATCAGCCCCAACGTGAATATCGAATAAAGAGCCTCGCCGCCTGCGAGACTCAGCAGGTACACGACCCCGACCGCCGCAAGAGTTCCCGCGGTTCCGGGGGCTCCGGGAACATATCCCAACCCGAAAAAAGTCGAAAAAACAACGCATATCCTGTCTGTCAAGGTCAGTTCTCCGGGAATCCCGCCCGCGGGGGCGGATTTTCAGCAAGACTCATTTGACTGATAACACCGGCAAGTTTATCATTTTTTTACAGGCAAATGTCAAAGGTAATATGCGTGGTAAATCAGAAAGGGGGAGTAGGCAAGACCACAACCGCGGTCAACCTTTCGGCCTCTCTGGCGGTGGCAAACCGCCGAACGCTTCTCATAGACCTTGATTCCCAGGGAAACGCCACCGGAGGGCTCGGCATTGACAAGGAATCGATTAATTCGAAAAACATCTGCAGCGTCATACTGGGAGAAGCAAAGCTCGCAGACACCGTAATTGACGTCTATCCCGAGCTTCTAAACGGCTACCTGCACCTGTGTCCGGCGAATCACGAACTCACCGGGGCGGAGATACACCTCATAGAGACAGAAGGCAGGGAATACCGTCTCAAGAAAGTTATCGACGAGATAAGGGCTGAGTACGATTACGTATTCATAGACGCCCCTCCGTCTCTAAGCCTGCTCACCATAAACGCGCTCGCCGCGGCCGAACGGGTATTAATACCCGTTCAGTGCGAATACTACGCCCTTGAAGGAATAGGCCAGCTGCAGACAACCATATCGCTCGCCAGGCAGAGACTCAATCCTTCGCTCGAGGTGGAAGGCTATCTTCTGACCATGTTCGATTCCCGCAATAACATATGTCACTCTGTGGCCGAGGACGTAAGGAGTCACTTCGGCGAAAAGACCTTCGACACCGTAATAAGCAGAAACGTTAAGCTCGCCGAAGCGCCAAGCCACGGAAAGCCGCTTCTGCTTTATGAAATCAAGTCGAGCGGAGCTCAGAACTACATGAAACTCGCAAATGAGATAATAAGCAGAGCGGAGGTTAACTGACGTGAAAAGAGAAAGCTTGGGAAGAGGACTTGACTCCCTTATTCCAAAGAGTCTGGAAACGGAATCCACCGGGTACCAGATGGTAAGCACGAACCTGCTCAAGCCGAATCCCTCGCAGCCGAGAAAGCAGTTTGAACAGGGTGCGCTTGAGGAACTCGCAGAGTCTATAAAGGAAAACGGGGTCATACAGCCTCTTATCGTCAGGAAGATAGACGGCGGCTTTGAAATAGTGGCCGGGGAACGCAGATGGAGAGCGGCAAAGATTGCCAAACTCGAAAAGCTCCCCGTAGTGATAAGAACCGCTACCGACCAGGACGTAGCGGAGCTGACGTTAATAGAAAACATACAAAGAGAGGACTTAAATCCCATTGAGGAGGCTGAGGCTTATGAAAAGCTCTCAGAGCGCTTCGGGCTTACCCATGACGATATTGCCAGAAAAACGGGGAAAAACCGCTCGGTCGTCACGAACCAGTTGAGGCTTCTCAAGCTTTCCGATAAAGCCAAGGAAGCGCTTGTTTCGGGCTCTATAACGGCAGGGCACGCAAGAGCGCTTCTAGCCGCATCCTCCCCCGAGGAAATGAATTCCCTTCTCGGAGAAGTGCTGAAAAAGGATCTTACGGTAAGGCGAACCGAAGCGCTTGTAAAAAAGAGAAGCAGAGATACAGAACAGCCCACTGAACCAGCTTTGAATGAGGTGGCAGAAGATATCTTCACCAGGGAACTTACAGAAGAGCTTTCCGGGAAATTCTCGACCAAAGTAAGAATCAGCCGCAACAAGACAAAAGGGAAAATAGAAATAGAGTACTATTCTCCCGAGGAGCTTGAGAGAATTATTGGCATACTGCTCTCGCGCGGGTAATATCCCGCAGAATTCACACCGGAGCAAGGAAACAGGAGATGAAACAGTTTTCCGTGAAAATAGAGGTTAAGCTCAAGCCCGTGGTGCTTGATCCCCAGGGCAAGGCGGTGCTTAACGCTCTTTCCGGTCTCGGATTCAGCGGGGTCTCAGACGCAAGGGTAGGCAAAGTCGTGGAGCTCACCATGGAGGGCGAATCCGCCGAGGAAGTAAGCCGCAAAGCGGACGAGATGTGCCGGAAACTCCTTTCCAACCCGGTAATCGAAGATTCTTCGGTAGAGGTAGCGGAAAAATAATGCCAAGTTTCGGAGTTCTGTTCTTTCCGGGGTCCAACTGCGACCACGACTGCTATCACGCCATAAAGAAAATCCTGGGCCGGCCCTGCGAACTTATATGGCACGAGGAACCTTCCCTCGAGGGAATAGACTGCATCGTGATACCAGGGGGGTTTTCCTACGGAGATTATCTTCGCGCGGGAGCCATATCGCAGTTCTCTCCGGTGGTAAGCCCTCTCAGGGAACTTGCCGCAAGCGGAGTCCCCGTAATAGGGATATGCAACGGGTTTCAGATTCTTGTTGAATCGGGACTTCTTCCCGGGGCATTTATACACAACTCCTCCCTCAAGTTCGTCTGCAGATGGACAAACGTGAGGGTCGAGGATACCGATACGCCCTTTACCTGCCTTCTCCGCAGGGGAGAGGTGCTCAAGCTGCCCGTCGCAAACGCCCAGGGCAATTTCGTGCTGCCCCCGAACGGAGACGATGCCCGGGAACGGAGAATAGTTCTGCGCTACTGCGGGGAAAGGGGAAAACTCAGTGCCGAGGCGAATCCAAGCGGCGCCGAGGACAACATAGCGGGAATCGCCAACAACCGGGGCAACGTACTCGGGATGATGCCTCACCCCGAGCGTAGCTTCGAGAGCCTGCTGGGCTCAGAAGACGGCAGGAAGATGTTTGAGAGCGTAGTGTCCTGGATAGAGTCGGGCGGGCGGAAATCCTCAGGCGTTACGAGCCTTGAACCCTTGGCTTCTTCGTAAAAATAAATTTCTGAATAACTTGCTTTACGACATCAGTTGATGTATATTTGGTATGACTTTCTTGTGCGTTCAGCAAACGTAATGGAGCGTTGAATAATGAGAACTACTGTAAACTTGGACGATGAACTGCTGTCCCAGGCGCGGGAGATGACAAGCATCACGTCAAACACCAAGCTCCTTCGGGAAGCCCTGAAGGCGCTTGTGCAGAGGGAGAGCGCACGGCGGCTCGCCAAGCTGAAAGGCAGCGAACCTGGACTCCGCCCTATTCCGCGGCGCCGTTTTGATTATGGTTCTGATTGACACTTCGGTATGGATTGAGCACTTGAGAGGGAAGACTGAGGTGGTTGAAGATCTGCTCACCACCGAGGAAGTAATTATGCATCCATTTATCATAGGCGAAATCGCCTGCGGCAATTTTGCGAACCGCGGAGAAGTTCTCTCGATGCTCCATGGACTGCCCGCTCTTTCCGTGACGGATGACTCTCTAGTACTGTACTTTATCGATCAGAACAAGCTGGCCGGGTCGGGCATGGGCTACATCGACGCTCATCTGCTCGCCTCCGCGATCCTCGAGCCTCCGACCCGAGTACTTACGCTCGACAAGCGCTTCAGAGCGGCCGCCGAAGCGATGGAACTTGAGTATGATCCCGCCCGGGACTGATGGAATCCCGAAATTTCTTCAGCACCTGCAGCGGGCGGGCCCAAGTCAGGCCGGAGCGGGGCGGTTTGAGTAAAACACAGACTGTGTTAATCTTAACGGGAAATCGCGCGGACGAGAGTTTAAAATGGACAACACGCAGAGCAAGGAAAAAATAGACATAACTGACTACATCTGCCCGATGACGTTTGTTAAAACCAAGCTCAAGCTTGAGCAGATGAAGCGCGGGGAAGTCCTTGAAGTAAGGCTCTGCGAAGGAGAACCTCTTTCCAATCTCCCGAGAAGCGTGGAACAGGAAGGTCACAGGGTTCTCTCCATAGAGAAAGAAGAAGGCCGCTACCACAAGGTAATCATCGAGCGCTGCTAATGTATAGATCCGAAGCCGGAACCTCCACTGCCGGAGGTTCAAGAGTCGAATCGGTGGTTGACCTTATAGGCAACACCCCTCTCCTGAAACTTTCCGAGACGGCAAAGGAATGCTCTCCCGGAGTCAGTATTTACGCAAAGGCCGAGTGGTTTAACCCGGGAGGTTCAATAAAAGACCGCCCCGCCCGCAGAATGATCCTGGAAGCCATCCGCTCCGGCGAACTCACAAAAGACAAGGTCATTATGGACTCCTCTTCCGGGAATACAGCGATCGCGTACGCGATGCTCGGGGCCGCGCTCGGGTACGAGGTTGAAATCGTAACGCCTGAGAACGTAAACACCGAGAGAAAAAAAGCAATCGAGGCCTACGGGGCGAAAATAACCTTCTCAAGTCCCCTTGAAGGTTCCGACGGAGCCATAAGAATGGCTCACCAGCTAAAGGCGGATAATCCCGAGAAATATTTCATGCCGGACCAGTACAACAACATTAACAATCTTCTGGCTCACTACGAGACGACTGCGCCCGAGATCTGGGAGCAGACAAAGGGCGCCGTGACCCACTTTCTCGCGGGACTCGGCACATCGGGAACCTTCATGGGGACCGGGAAAAGGCTTAAAGAATACAACCCCGATATAAAGACAATCGCGATTCAGCCAGAAGAAAGTCTTCACGGACTTGAAGGCATGAAACATATGCCCACTTCAATAGTTCCCGGCATATACGACGAGGAAGCGGCCGACGAAATTGTCTTCATCTCGACTGAGAAAGCGTATGAAATGATGGAGCGGCTGATGGATACCGAGGGGATATTCGTAGGTCACTCGGGAGGAGCCGCGGTCTGCGTAACCCTTGAGTGCGCGAAAAAACTGAAAGAAGGAGTGCTCGTTACGATTCTTCCCGACTCGGGCAGAAGGTACCTGAGCGAAGGACTCTGGTGGTAAAAATACACAGATCGGCCTATCTGGGCATGACACGGGACGCGGAATCCGGTTATCCTTACGAGGTATGTGGGGTGATGATCGGGAAAGAAGATACCGTCACTCACTTTCGCAAATGCGCCAATCTGGTCGCTGACGACAAATCCGAAACAGCGTTTAAGGAAACAGCAGACATTGACAGCAAGCGGTTAAAGGACCGTTACGAGCTTGATCCACGTTCCTACATAGAGGCGGATTCGTGGGCGAGGGAGAACGGTCTTGAGATTCTCGGCATATACCACTCGCATCCAGACCACCCTTCGGTACCTTCGGAGACCGACAGGCAGGTGGCATCGCCCGGATGGGCGTATATAATTTTCTCGGTAAACTGCGGCAAACTCGCCGACGCGAGAATATGGTACATCGACGAGCAGGACTTCCAGTTCGAAGAAAGAAAGTTCGAAGTGCTTAAAGACCCCGACTGATGTAATGAAAAAGAGGACCGAGACCCGGAGAAGGCTGCACATGCCGGGAGAGACGCGACCATGAATATGCAGGTTCTGTTTGAAAGCACGCTGGCTATCCTTCCCGAGTGCGTACTCATACTCGCCGCCCTGCTCATACTCATCTGTGCCCCGATTCTGAAAAAAAGATGGACGGGGTCGCTTTTTCTCCTCGCAATCTCCGGTACCGTGCTCTCCCTCATCCTTAACTTCTCCAGGTTCTCCGGAGAAAGTTCCGCGTTCTCAGGCGCGCTGGTAATCGATTCCTTCTCCGCCTATTTCAACTCCCTTTTTCTCTTGGCGGCGCTTGCGACTATCCTTTTTTCAAAAGATCACCTCAAGGGGCGCACGCAGTGGCTTGAGGAATTCTACGCGCTTGTGCTTTTCTGCACGAGCGGGATGATGGTTCTCGCCTCCTCGGTCGAACTCATGACGCTTTTCGTTGGATTCGAAATCATGTCAATCGCCGTCTACATACTCTCGGGGTTCAGAAGCAAATCCCTCGACTCGACAGAATCAGGCGTAAAATACCTTATTCTGGGGGGCTTCTCTTCCGCGGTGCTGCTTTTCGGAATCGCCCTTCTCTACGGGGCCACCGGTTCCACTTTTCTGGATGAAATTCTAAAAAGTCCGGGGAATCTTCCGATGTATGTATGCGGAGCCGCCTTTGTGGCAGTGGGAGTCATTTTCAAGATAGGAGCCGTGCCGCTTCACCAGTGGGTGCCCGATATCTACGACGGAGCCCCCCTCACGGTTACGGGATACATGTCCGTTGCGGTAAAAGCGGCGGCTTTTGTGCTGCTGCTGAGAATATTTCTCGGCTCCGCTCCGGGATTTGAGGGCTACATGACGGCCGCGGTGCTGATTGCGGCGGTGCTGACCATGGTAGTGGGGAATATAGCCGCCATATATCAAAAAAGCGTGAAGAGGATGCTTGCCTACTCAAGTGTGGCACACGCCG
Source organism: Candidatus Dadabacteria bacterium (assembly GCA_026705445.1). Classification (NCBI taxonomy): domain Bacteria; kingdom Pseudomonadati; phylum Thermodesulfobacteriota; class Candidatus Dadabacteria; species Candidatus Dadabacteria bacterium. The sequence continues at coordinate 16,758 of JAPPAR010000040.1, read as the reverse complement.
GATACGCCCTCGTCGGGGTAGCGGCAGTTCTCTCGGACTCTTCGGTCGGAAGCGGGAGCGTTCTTTATTATCTGTTTGCCTATACTTTTATGAACCTCGGAGCTTTCGGAATCCTCGCCTACGCGAGCAGGGAGGGAGACGACTGTGACACTTTCGAGAGGATATCGGGGCTTTGGAGCAGAAAACCGGCGGCATCGCTCGCACTCGGAGTATTTATGTTCTCGCTTGCGGGAATCCCGCCGACTATAGGGTTTTTCGGGAAATACAGGGTGTTTTTAGCTGCAGTCGACGCCAATCTGACGCCGCTTGCAGTAATAGGAATAATAGCAAGCGTAATCTCCGCGTACTACTACCTCAAGGTGCTTGTCTACGCGTTTATGAGGGAAGATAGTTACGGTGCAGGCGCAAACAAACCGCTTTCGGGGGCCACAATTGCGGTGCTTACCGCAGTAACGGTTTTTTTCGGTATATTTCCTTTGTTGTCATGGGATCTGGCGGCTCAGGCCTCAATCACTCTTCTCGCCGCGGTCGCGTTTTAGACTGCAAGGGGTTTTTCTTTCGCCCGGGCGCGGAGGATTTTTATTTCAGAATTTAGGAAATGGAGAAAGGCAAGGACACTCAAGGCGTATTTGTAGATGTGATGGCGGTTTTTTTCTTCGCCCTCGGCGTATTTACCTTCGTAAGTCTTCTGGCCTTCAGCAACCTTCTTGAAATCGACGTAAAAGGCGCAATGGGAGGCACGGGCCTTTACGTGTCGCACTCCCTTGGAAGTTCCTTCGGGACGCTTTCCTTCGTATTTCCCGTGTTGATGTTCTACGCGTCATACGTGATTCTCAGGAAGCGGCCCACCCGGAAAATATACTGGAAGCTTTTCTCCACGATTATTTTCCTTCTCTCCTCGACCACCCTGCTGGGGCTTGTTTACGGAAAAAGCTCACTTCTGGGATACTCGCCGGCCGGGGGATGGTTGGGTCTTGCGATCTCCAGGGAGTTCGCGCAAAACATCCTGGGAACCTTTGGAACATACATTATCGCCATAATCGTCATATTCGTCTCCGTGATAATAGCAACGGAAACCAAGATCGCCACCGTGGTGAAAATCATCCGCCTTCTCTTCTCAGGCGCGTTAAAAGGAATTTCTGCACCGATCGGTGCGCTGAGACGCGTTGCCGCACGAAGGGGCACCCGAGGAAAAAAGAAGCAAGACGCACCGAAGGCGACCCCCAGCGCGGCAAAAACCACGGCCACAGAACACAAGCAACAAGCCGACACGGAACCGCAGATAGTCTTCACTCCTCCCGCCCCCGACAAGAGAGACGAGCCGTCCCCTGCCGCGCCCGAGAGCAAATGGCTTGACTTCTCCCTCCCCTCAATTGATCTGCTTGACCCGAAAATCGACACGTCGGTAGAGATAGACAAGGAAGCCATGTATCGGAAGGCCACCTTGATCGAGGAAAAGCTTGCGGACTTCGGAGTAACCGGAAAGATCATGGAAATACGTCCCGGCCCGGTTATCACGATGTTCGAATACAAGCCCGCCCCGGGGATAAAAATAAACAAAATATCATCCCTTGAAGGTGATCTGGCAATGGGTCTTAAGGCGCTTAGCATAAGAATCATTGCCCCCATACCGGGAAAGGACGTGGTCGGAATAGAGGTGCCGAACGAAAGCAGGGAGATAGTGGTACTGCGGGAACTTTTCGAGAGCAGCTCGTTTATGGAGAAAAAATCGATGCTCACCGTCGCCCTCGGAAAAGACATATCCGGAAAACCGCGATACATGGACCTTCAGACCGCCCCGCACCTCATGATCGCCGGAACTACAGGTTCGGGCAAAAGCGTGCTCCTAAACGCCGCAATCACAAGCCTGCTTTACAGAGCGACCCCTTATGAGCTCAAGATGATAATGATAGATCCGAAGATGCTCGAGCTCTCCATATACGAAGACATTCCCCACCTGCTCCACCCGGTGGTAACCGAATCGAAAAAAGCCGTGGCCGCCCTTAAGTGGCTGGTCGGGGAAATGGATTCCAGATACAGGATGCTCTCCGAGGAAGGGGTAAGGGACATAGACAGCTATAACAGGAAGCTTGAAGCGCTTGAAATCGAGGAAAAACAGCTCAGGTGGCTTCCCTACATAGTCGTTATCATAGATGAGCTCGCCGACCTGATGATGGTCTCCCCGAGCGACGTCAAGGACTCGATAATAAGGCTCGCGCAGAAAGCCAGGGCGGCGGGAATTCATATAATAGTCTCCACCCAGCGCCCCTCGGCGGACGTGGTGGCGGGACTCATAAAGGCTAACTTCCCGGCGCGCATATCCTTTCTCGTATCTTCAAAAGTGGATTCAAGAATCATACTTGACACCGGGGGAGCTGAGACCCTGCTCGGAAAGGGGGACATGCTTTTTCTCGCATCCGGTGGGAGCAACCTTTTAAGACTGCAGGGCGCGCTTATATCCGACGATGAAAGAAAACGGGTAACGGATTTTCTAAGGTCCCAGGCAGACCCGGTCTACATAGAAGAGATAACAAAAGACGACCCGGACGATGAGAGCGCGGGAGTCAGCGAAGACGAAAAAGACGAGCTCTACGAAACCGCGCTCGGCATAATAGCCGAAACGGGACAGGCATCCATCTCCATGATACAGAGAAGGCTCAAGATAGGATATAACCGCGCGGCCAGGATCGTTGAGACAATGGAAAAAGAAGGTCTTATAGGTCCTCAGGGAGCTGCCGGCAAACCGAGAGAAGTCTACGTGAACATGATCAAAGCGGACAGGGGAAACTCGGATTGAGAAAAATCGCGCTTGCGGCAGCGCTTTTCGCCACCTCCCTTCTTTTTACCGCGCAGCCCGCGAGGACCCAGGACCCAAGCACTGTTGTAAGCGGCATCCAGAAAAAATACGCCTCGATAAACGACCTCAGTTCTCCATTCACCCAGGTAACCCGGATAAAGGACCTTGATGAGAAAATCGCTTCCTCGGGCAAGGTGTGGTTCAAAAAACCCGGGATGATGAAGTGGCAGTACCAAGAGCCATGGAAAGATACGATTGTTTCTGACGGAAAGAAGGTCTGGTATTTCGACAGCCGGGAGAACCAGGTAACCGAGATGGAAATTGAAAGCGTCTGGGCAGACTCTCTCGGTTCCTATACCATCATTTCCATACTGGAGGATCTTGACCGCCTTTTCGATGTCCGCCCGGGTGCCGGAAGCGCGGACGAGCGGGGGAATGTCCTCCTTGACCTGAAACAGAAAAACCGGGAGCAGTCAAAGCAGGTAACGATAGCAGTCGATCCCAAGACCTACATGCTAAGAGAAATCATAATCGGCGATGTCTTCGGAAACACTACGGTCATAAAACTGGGCGCCGCAGAAGTTAACCTCGGCATTGCCGATTTGTTTTTCAGTTTCAAAAAACCAAAGGGGGCAAGGATGGATGCTTTTCCCTGAGTTTTTTACGTATCGCATTTGACAACTCCGACAGCGCGGGTTTCAAAGCAAGCGTGTTTTTATTCTTCAGTGCGCTGTAATCCTTCGGGAGTAACGCTTTGCGGGGCGGTTCCGTCTTCGCTGACCTTGGGGGCGGGGGGTTGGTACGCGCGCAGGTACTGACCGGCGGTTTCGTAAAACCCTGACACCATCTGCTCCAGTTCGTCAATGAAGCTTTTGCGCTGACTGAAACGTCTGCCCAGCTGATGGATCATGCATACTTCGAATCTGGCGACGGGAAGATCCTGACCGCTTGTGGAAGCCATCACCGAATTCTCTCTCAGTTCCCCAAGCGTATACTGCGTGCGGGGCCTTCGTCCGGGCCAGATCAGCCTGATATGGATATCCGTTTCGGAGGTTTTCCGCAGCTGGCGGAGCAGCCAGTTGAGACGGGCCGGGGTGGTTTTTCTGTTGCCGGGAGCTTCAAGCGTCATTGACGCGCTGATCGTCCGTTTTCCGATATCGACGACCAACTCAATCGGTGCTGCCGCATCTTGAATCTTAAGTCCGGCCGAAAGCGTCTGCTCTTCGGCAAGTTCGTAGGCGTCTTTCTTTGCACGTGCCGCCGGATCCAGAACGTGGGAACGCGGCAACCTGACTTCAACTTTCACATTGACCTTGCGCGTCAGCAGAAGAGAGATGTCCCTGACTTCCTGATGCCAGGCGCCCACTATATCCTGCACTTCCTCGCTTTTTGTCTGGAGCGAAGCGCCGGCGGCGATTTTCTGCACGATACCGGGCCATGCCTCGGGCATGCGGTCGAAAGCTTTTACCCCCGTGCTCGCATGCGTCAGGAATCTCAACATCTCGGAGAGAACAAAATACTGGTCCTCGTCTTCAATGTCGTCATTGGAAATCAGCAGGTCGGCCTGCGTAATAATGTACATCCATGACCAGTGATAGATTTTCACCCTTGAGCGCGTTTTGGCGGAGAGCTTGACAGGGTGATGATCCGGTCTCGAGGTGAACTGGTTTGAGACGGTTATCACGGCATCAATGTTATGTTCTCTGGCCAAGCGCATGTAGGCGGCAAGCTGCTCCTCATCGAGCTTGACGTTGCCGATCTTCGTTTCAACCAGCGCTTTCCACCGGCGCCTGTCAACCCTGAGCACGATCAGCCCGTCCGGCCTGTGCGCTTTTTCCTCCCCCCGGTCCGCGAATGTGACTTCGGTGTACGCCGTGAGACTCGCAAGTTTCCCGACGCGCTGGTTGACGGAACCCAGCATCGCCTGGCCGAATCCGCGCACGTGCACAAGGCAGGAAAGAAGAATTGAAGTGCTTCGGCCCTCCTTTGAAGTGTCCGCCAGCACCGGAAAAAGACGCGCTTTTTCTCCGCGTTCAAGATATTCGGGCAAACTGTCCATAAACCGCCGATAATTCTAACATGCGTCGGTGTTTTCTCCAAAAGCGCGCGACGAACCAGCCTGCCCGCGCAAGCCGCGCGCAAAAGTCAGGTCTGCTGTTCCAAGCGGCAGAAGCAGGAGGCTTGCGTCCGGGGAAGCGATCAATTTCCGGCACAGTGAGCCCGGCAGAACCGGAAACCAACCGGCTATGGACCTTCCGGTCTTTTTGTTTTCGTGAGCGCCGAGGCCAACAGGGCGGTGGGAACCGCCACAACTCCGAGCCCCGTTACCGCGACGAAAAAAGTGAATATCTTTCCGCCCGTGGTTATCGGGTACACGTCTCCGTACTCGACCGAGGCGAGGGTCGTAATCGCCCACCAGAGGCTATGGAACACGCTTTTGAACGCTTCGGGCTGGGCTTTGTGCTCAAAGTGGTGAATGCCGGCCGCCGCCGTGAACAGCACTATGACGCTTGCCGCTCCGTAGAGCATTAGTTCGTCTCTGATCTGCCACCATGCCTGCTTCAGCCTGAACACCGCCTCTGAGGACTGCACCGCCTTGATTATCAGCAACAGGCGCAGCAGGCGAAAGGAGCGCACGAACACCAAGTCTGTCGTCCCCCTTGCGAACCAGAAAACGGGCAGAATGGCGACAAGGTCCACGATCCCGAAGAAACTGAACACGTAGCCCCACCTGTTTTCGCTGACCCAGATACGAAGCGCGTATTCAAAGGTGAAAACAGCGAGGATCGCTGTTTCCGCCATTTCCAGCCAGCGCCGGTCGGCGGGATCCAGATCCGGCAGCGTTCCGATTGAAAAAACCGCAAGGGCCATCAGAACCAAGAACTGGACGGCGTAATCGAATGCTACGCCGGCTTTAGTGTCCCGACGCACTACTACAGCAGCCAGCCGGGAACGCGTCTTCGCGTAGACCGTCATGCAGCAATGTAGATTACTTGATTTTTTGGGGCTTTAAAAACGGGAAAGACAAGTGCGGCGTCCACTATCCAGTTGACCTTACGCTTGTCCATGCAGCAGGCAAGGGCGTCAAGCGTGCCGTGCGCCCCTCATCCCGCCCGCAAATCTTAAATAAAACTGCCACCTGTATTTAGCGTGAGATAGTCGTGGCACGAGCGAAGAAGAGCTTTGTTCCCTGTCCATCCCTATGCTAAACTTTTCCGAAAGAGAACTATCAAAGCCAGTGGTGAACTGAAAACCGTTTTATAAAACGGAAACAGTTCAGGCTGAGGGAACGGATAGAGCCATCAGTTCATAATCTTGGGAGGAAGATTTCGATGACGAAGTCAAACAAATCTTGCGATTCTTCCGGGGAATCACAGCCCCACTCTGAAACTCAGAAACAGGAAAAATCTGGATTCGGTCCACCGATAGCGATCGTGGGCATGGGGTGCCGGTTCCCCGGCGCACCGAGTATACCGGCCTTTTGGCGCCTGCTTGAAGCCGGCCAGAATACAGTGATGGAGGGCGTCCCGGGTTCCGGCATCGGGCGTATGGACGAGCTTTTCCCCGATGGACAGATTCCGAGCAAGGGCTGTCGTTTCTGTGCCTATGTCGACGGAATCGAGCAGTTCGACGCGGGGTTCTTTCGCATTTCTCCGGTCGAGGCCCAGTTGCTGGATCCACAGCAGCGAATGATGCTGGAAACCACTTGGGAGGCTCTCGAGGATGCGGGCATGGACCCGGATCGGCTGAGGGGCAGCCGCACCGGGGTATACACCGGGATCAGCAACGACGAATACAGGATGCTGGTAGTGGAGTCAAGGAAACCTGCCGATGCCGCCTCATGTCTTTATGCTCTGAGCGGCACGAACCTGAACGGTACCAGCGGACGGGTCTCTTTCGTGCTGGGCCTCATGGGACCGGCGAAGGCAGTGGACGCCGCGTGCGCGTCGTCCATGGTGTCGGTCCACGACGCGGTGGCGGACCTGCAGCAGGGCAAGGCGGATCTGGCCATTGCGGGCGGTGTGCAGGCTATCCTGAACAGTCGTATATTCGAACTCCGTGCGGATGCGATGATGCTGTCTCCGGACGGGCAGTGCAAAACGTTCGATGAGTCTGCGAACGGTTACGTGCGCGGCGAAGGTTGCGGCGTCGTTATCCTGAAGCGGCTGAGCGAGGCCGAGGAGGATGGCGATCGGATCTGGGGTGTGATCCGAGGCTCGGCGGTGAATAACGGCGGGGCCAGCACCGGACTGACCGTACCGCACATCCCAGCACTGGAACAGGTGATGGAAGCGGCCCTGTCCGATGCCGGAGTTTCTGCTTCGGATGTGGATTACCTGGAGGCACACGGGACTGGAACAGCTGTAGGCGACCCGATTGAGATCGACGCCGTCTCCGCTGTCTACGGCAAAGGACGCAAAGCCGATCGTCCTCTCTTGATCGGTTCGGTAAAGACCAATATCGGCCACCTCGAGTCGGCTGCCGGAATCGCCGGTCTGATCAAGGCAGTGCTGGTGATGCAGCGCGGCGTGATTCCGAAGCATCTGCACTTCCAGGTCCCCAACCCTAGCCTCGATTGGGACCGACTGCCCTTGAAAGTTACTTCGTCCATGATGGACTTGCCCGAGCGCGGCGGACGGCCGCGACTGGCGGGAGTAAACTCCTTCGGGATATCCGGGACGAACGCCCACATAGTGGTGGAAGAATACATAGCCCCGGGGGGATTGCCCTACGGAAAGAGTGAGCTTGCGGGCTCAGCCCAGGCGGTGACAGTCTCTTTGCCGGAGGCCGTGGAGAGTTTGCCGCTGCCGGAGCAAGGATTAAAGAAGCGCGAGACCCGTTTGCTGCCGCTGTCCGGAAAATCGGTGAACGCGCTCCGGGAACTTGCGGAACGTTACCTCTCATGGCTGGATGAGCATCCAGAGGATATTGCTTCCCAAAGCGCCTCGGCAGAAGCCTTGCTCTCGGACATGGCGTGGACTGCAGGCGTAGGGAGGAGCCATTTTGATCACCGTGCGGGCGTGGTGTTTCGGGATACCGGGTCGCTGCGGGAGGGGCTGAAAGCGTTGGGGAATGCGGGCGAGAGTCCGGGCCCGCAAACGCCGACGAAGATAGCGTTCGCTTATACCGGGCAAGGAAGCCAATGGGCCGGCATGGGAAAGGCGCTCTACGAACGTGAGCCGGTGGCGCGGGCGGTTCTTGACCGCTGTGAAGAGGTGTTTCGGGCCGAAAGGGGAACCTCGTTGCTTGACGTAATGTTTGGGCGCGGCGAAGGCAATCTGGGCGATACGGCGTGGGAGCAGCCAGCCCTCTATGCCCTCGAGTGCGCGCTCACGGCGCTCTGGTCGAGCGTAGGAGTTCGTCCCAGCGTGGTGTTGGGGCACAGTGTCGGGGAACTGGCGGCGGCGCAGGCGGCGGGAGTGTTCAGCCTGGAGGATGGAATGCGGTTTGCCGCGGCGCGGGGCACCCTGCTGTCGGAAACCGAACCGGGCGCAATGGCGGCAGTTTTTGCCACTCCGGCACGAGTGGCGTCGACGGTCGGGGAGCTGAATGAATCATCTGACAGTGTTGGGCTGAGCATCTCGGCGGACAACGGCACCCACCAGGTGGTGAGCGGCCCGGTTGCGGAAATTGAAGCCATCTCGAAGCGTTTCGAATCGGAAGGAGTCCGGGTAAGACGATTGAACACGGCCCGCGCGTTCCACAGCGCCTTGGTGGAGCCAGCTCTGGATATGCTGGAAGCTTCCTTGGATAATGTGGCGGTCGAGCCACCCTCCCTCACCGTGGTCAGCAACCTGACTGGCCAAGTGGTGGAGTCTGGCCAGGCGCTGGACGGAGCCTACTGGAGGCAGCATGCCCGTGAGAAAGTGGCATTCGCCCGCGGTGTCCGGACGTTGGCGGAACTCGGGGTGGACCTGGTGCTGGAGATAGGGCCGAGACCGATCCTGGCCACGATGACTCGCTCGGCCTGGCCAGACTCGGTACAGACACCGACGCCCATGGTGCTGTCGAGCCTGCGTCCACCATCCGGTGAATCCCAAGCGTCCGCGGATGGCGCCGATTTCACGCAGGCCGTCGCGGAAGCGTATCAGGCGGGACTCCCGATTCGTTTTGAAGGGCTCTTTGCGGGGGAGGGGCGCCATCGCATCTCGCTGCCAAGCTATCCATTCCAGCGCGAACGCCATTGGCTCGATTCGAAGAGAAAACAGCGCTCGGGCGTCGGCCACCCTTTACTGGGGGTCCGGCACGAATCCGCTACAGGCGAGGTCACATTCGAGACAGAAGTGTTCCAGTCGGATCCGGAGTGGTTGAGCGACCACCGGGTGTTTGGCCGGGTTATAGCTCCGGGCGCGCTCTACGGGGCCATGGCAGCATCGGTATCCCTTACGGAAGAAAGCGGCGCGGTGGTTGTGGAGGACATGCAACTGCTCAACGCACTGGTTTTCCCGGAGGAGGGTTTCGAGGACGGTACCGGTGACGAGGGCCGGAAGGTGCAGGTTGTGCTTGATTCTTCCGAACGGCCGAATTCGCGTCGGGTCCAGATATTCAGCAAGGGGAGCGGAGAGGACTGGACGGCACATGTGGAAGGCCACATATCGCAGGGCACCCCCATGCCGGAAGCCGGAAGCCGCATCGATCTTGAAAGCCTCAAGGCCCCTCTGTCGCCAATAGACGTGGCAGACTACTACCGCGCCCGGGCGGGTACGGGGATCAATCTCGGCCCGTTCTTCCGTACGCTCGGGAAGGTCTGGTCCCGGCCAGGCGAGGCGTTAGGCGAGATTTCTTTCCCTGAAGCTCTCGGCCGCAATGAGCTGGACGTTCATCCGCTCCTGCTCGACGGTTGCTTTCAGGTTGTGGCCGCAGCGCGCAATCCGGGCGGGATAGAAGAGGAAACCACCTATCTGCCATTTGGCTGGGAGCGGCTGTGGCTGGCGGATTGGCTGCCGGATCGCCTGTTCTGTCACGTGCGCATGAGTGAGGTTTCCCAAGGTACAGAAACGGAACAGGACGAGCCGCCTGAGGTCTGGAACGGAGAATTGCGCATCTACGATCCCAACGGGCTTCTGCTTGGCGGGCTGAGCGGATACATGGTGAAACGCGCGACGCGGGCGGCGCTGCTCTCCGCGGGCGAAGGGGTGAATGAACTGCTGTACGAGGTTGTGTGGCGCGAAAGGACTCTCCCGCCCGGAATGCTGTCCGCAGATTTTCTCGCATCTCAGGCAACGGTTGCAACGCGCTCGGGGCTGCTCTCAGATTATTTGGCCGACGAAGGAGTCACGCCCAAAGACAGAAGCGCCCTCCTGACCGACCTAGAGCGGTGGTCTCGGTCCTGCGCGCTCGAGACCTTGGAGAAGCTGGGGTGGGAACGCGAGGTGGGCGTGACCGTGGATTCAGAGGAATTGCGGCAGCGCTTAAACGTCGTGGAGGAGCATAAGAAGTTGTTCCGCCGGACGCTCGAGATGCTGGCCAAGTCCGGGGTGTTGGAGGAGGTAGACGGCGACTTCGTCGTGAGGACCGGACCCGGGGATCCCTTGCCGGATGAAATGCCGCCTGACACCGAGGAATTCGCTACCCGAATGGCTGAGCTATATCCCCACGGCTTGACCGAGATCGGGCTTTTTCGACGGTCTGGCAACGCCCTGGCAGACATCCTGCTGGGCCGAGCGGACCCGTTGACGGTCCTGTTCAGCAGCGGAGACCCGACCCCGGGCGATCTGTATCTAAAAGCCCCGGTGGCGCGTGCGGCGAACCGTCTACTGCGAGAAACGGTTCAGACTCTTGTGGAGGGGTTGCCCGACGGCCGACACCTCAGGGTGATCGAGGTCGGGGCGGGTACAGGATCGGCAACCGCGGCCATCCTGCCAGAACTCCCGGAAGGACGGTTCGACTACATGTACACGGATATCTCGGCGGGCTTCTTTGCGGAAGCAGAGGCGCGTTTCGGAGGCGAGGAAGCGTCGATAGATTACCGCATGCTGGATATCGAGAAAGATCCGGTGGAGCAGGGATTCGACTCCCACGGTTATGACTTGGTGATTGCGTCCAATGTGTTGCACGCCACGCGATATCTGGATGAGACGCTTGCGCACTGCCGGCGGCTTCTCGCACCATCAGGACAGATGGTCGCGCTCGAGAACCTGAGGGGTATGGGTTGGATGGACTTGACTTTCGGGCCGCTAGACGGCTGGTGGCGGTTCGCCGATGCCTACCGACCGCAACACGCCTTGGTGGAGCCAGCTGTGTGGCGCCGCGTACTTGCTGACGTGGGTTTCGAGGAAATAGAAGTGCTGGGGCTAGAAGAGTCCGACTCGACCGGGATGCCGGATAAAGGTGTGATCGTGGCGCGGGGTACGGCTGAGGTGACCGAAAAACCGGGCACCTGGGTTCTGGCGGCGGATAGCGCCGGTGTGGCCGAGGAACTGGCAGCGGAGTTGGCCGCGCGCAACCAGACAGTCGTGCTGGCGGACCATCAACTCCCGGAGGACGGGCATTCAGAAGCGGACGGGTCCAGCATTGTCCGCGGAGCGGTGGACATGGAGCGGCGCGAGTCGTGGCAATCGCTGTTGGAGTGTCTGCCCGGGGATGCGCCTCTTAGCGGCGTCGTGCACCTCGTGGCGCTGGGCGGCCACGGCCTGAATGCGACAACCGAAGAGATGGCGAAGGACACGAGGCAAGCGATGGCGAGCGCACTGGCGTTAACGCAGGGGCTGCTTGACTCCGATGTGGTGCCCGAGAACGGAGTGTGGTTTCTTACGCGGGGTGCCCAGGTGCTGGAGCGGGAGCTTGGCGGGGAACTTGCCGGCGCGACGCTATGGGGTTTCGGGAAGACGCTGGCCCGCGAAGCGGCGCATCTAGAACCGAGGATGATTGACCTGGACCCCACAAAAACGCAGTCGCCTGAACTACTGGACGAACTGCTGTATCCCGATCAGGAGAATCACATCGCACATCGCTACGGACGACGCGTGGTGGCCCGCCTGGTCCGGGCCGGGACTGACACGGAGCGGTTGACATTGCCGGAGCAGCCGGGCTGGGTGCTGGCTCCGGATCCGGAAGGCATATTCGACAAGCCTTACGTCAAGCCGCTGCCGGAGCATTCCCTAGAGCCGAAAGAAGTCCGTGTCGCGGTCGAAGCTGCCGGGCTGAACTTCTGGGATGTATTTCGTTCGCTTGGCTTCATTGAAGAAGAGAACTTAGGCAAGGAGATGTGCGGCCACGTGCTCGATGTGGGTTCCGAGGTGTCAACCGTCTCGGTCGGCGACCATGTGGTTGGATTGGGGTTCGGTGGTGCGTTCGCGGACGAAATGGTTATACGGGAGGAATTGGTGGCACCCGCGCCATCGGGAATCTCGGTGACGGATCTCGCCACGGTGCCGAATGTGTTCGCCTCAGCCGCATTCTCGTACGAACTCTCAGGGCTAAACGCCGGCGAACGGGTGCTGATTCACGCGGGCGCTGGCGGTGTGGGACTCGCGGCCATCCAGTTGGCGCGTGCTGCAGGCGCCGAGGTGTATGCCACGGCGAGCGAGCTGAAGCGGCCATACCTCCGCTCCATCGGCGTGGAGCATGTGTTTGACAGCCGCACGACAAAGTTCGGGGAAGAGATCCTCGAGGCCACGGACGGAGCAGGAGTTGACGTGGTGCTGAACAGCCTGACGGGAGAGGGATTCATCGAGTCGAGTCTGTCATGCCTGGCACAGGGTGGCCGGTTTGTGGAATTGTCCAGGCGGGACATTCTGAGCGAGGAGGAGATGGCCGAAGTTCGTCCCGACGTTGCCTACTCCATCCTGGAGCTGGATGTTTTGAAGAAGACTGACCCGGCTTGCGTCGGAAAGGTTCTCCGGGAAGTGATGGAGCGCCTTAAGTCGGGAGAACTGAAACCGCTTATCCACAGCAGGTGGCCCTTGGCCGAAACGGGGGCCGCGTTGAGATTCATGCGATCGGCCCGGCACATCGGAAAGATCGTCGTGACGACACCACCGCTTGTGAGAGGTGGGTTGCGGCAGGATCGGACCTACCTAGTGACCGGAGGCCTGGGCGGTATCGGGTGCGCCGTGGCCAGCTGGCTGGCGGATCACGGCGCAGGGGCAATCGTGCTCAATGGACGACGGCCACCGGACCCCGAGGTTGAAAAAGAGATTGACTCGTTGCGTGAACGCGGGTACACGGTGAGGGTGGAGCTGGCGGATGTGACGGATGCCGCTGCTGTGGACGACATGCTGGCGCGGATGGACCGGGAACTGCCGCCGCTCGGCGGAGTGATTCACAGCGTGGGAGTGTTGTCGGATGCTTCGCTGTCGAACCAGAGTTGGGAGAGGTTCGAGCAGGTGCTGTGGCCGAAGGTGCTGGGCGCCTGGCACCTGCACCGTGCGACGGCGGACCGCGATCTGGAGCTCTTCATCCTCTTTTCGAGCCGAGTTGGCGTCATGGGCAATCCGGGACAGGCGAACCACGCCGCAGCCAATGCGTTTTTGGACCAGCTCGCCGCCCACCGGCGGGCGGTAGGGCTTCCGGGACAGGCCATTGCCTGGGGAGCGTGGTCAGAGATCGGCGAAGCCGCGGAACAACGAGATCGGATTGAACGGCAACGAGCGGCGCTCGGCGGCCGGTGGTTTACACCCCAGCAAGGTCTCAGGGCGTTCGACAGGCTGGTGCGCCAGGACGTAACGAATTCCGTGGTAATGTCTATGGACTGGGCAGTTTTTGAGGAGGCTGTCGAAGACCGTCCCTCCCTGCTAGAGGAACTGCTGTCCACCAGCTCCAAGGCCGACGCCGACTCGCCTGCTCAGGCGGACGACCTGATGTCCAGGGTGCGGAAAACGACTGTGGCGGAACGCGAAGGCATGCTGGTGTCATTCCTCCAAGAGGAAGTGCAGGCAGTTCTGCGGCTACCGTCGACGCCGACGCCAACAGTGGGGTTCTTCGATCTGGGGATGGACTCATTGATGGCAGTAGAACTGAGAAACCGGCTCAACCGGGCATTCGCGGGCGAGTATGTCGTCTCCAACACAGCTGTCTTCGACTACCCCGACATCACGACCTTAGCCCACTATCTGGCGGGTGAACTCGGTCAACTGGGCGGGGACAGTGGGACGGCTTCAACGCCCGAGACAGTCGCACCCCCACCGCGCCCGTCCGTCGCTACTGAGGATGACGACATAGCGATAGTCGGCATGGCGTGCCGCTTCCCGGGCGCGAAAAACCTTCTGGAATACTGGAATCTTCTGGAATCGGGCACTGATGCAGTGACCGACGGACGTCAGGCCGGCGATTCGCCGAGGGACACCTTTGGAGACTCAAATTCCGAGAGCGCCACCCACCTGCACGGCGCGTTTGTTGAGGGTATCGAGTGGTTTGACTCACGCTTCTTCCGCATTGCGCCGATAGAAGCGCGGATGATGGACCCACGACAGAGAATGATGTTGGAGACAAGTTGGGAGGCTATCGAAGACGCCGGAATCGCTCCCGACAGCCTACGAGGCAGCCGCACCGGAGTGTATGCCGGAGTCAGTCACAGCGAATACCAACATGTAATTGAAGCCAGCGGTAAGGCTGGCACTTTCCTCGGCCTAATGGCCAGCGTCACCGCCGGGCGGGTCGCATCCGTGCTGGGTCTTGAGGGTCCGGCAATGGCTATCGATATGGCCTGCGCCTCGGCATTGGTTGCGGTGCATCAAGCCGTCGTTGGGCTACAGCGGGGCGAGGTGGACCTGGCCCTCGCCGGAGGCGTGCATGCGGCGCTGTCGCGCGACATTTCCAAACTTATGCTGGATGTGGGGATGCTGTCGCCGAGTGGGCAGTGCCACCCCTTTGATGCGTCTGCGGACGGCTATGTACGCGGCGAAGGTTGCGGAATGCTCATTTTGAAACGACTGAATGAGGCGGAGGTTGACGGCGACCGGATATGGGGCGTCATCAAGGGTTCTGCCATTAACCAGAACGGGGCCAGCGCGGGATTGACCGTTCCGAACGGCCCGGCACAGGAGCGTGTTATAGAGGAGACGCTTGTTAAGGCGGGCCTCACCGGAAGGGATGTTGACTATCTCGAAGCACACGCTACAGCATCCCAGTTGGGCGACGCAATTGAAGTACACGCGGCAGGCTCGGTGTACGGCAGAGGGCGCGACGCCGACCGCCCGCTGCTGATGGGCACCGTAAAGTCAAACATCGGATATCTGGAGACGGCGGCGGGCGTTGCCGGCCTGATAAAGGCTGTGCTGGCGATGAAGCAGGGTATCATTCCGAAACATCTGCACTTCAAGGAACCGAACCCACAAATCGACTGGAACCGACTTCCCGTGCGGGTGACTTCTGAAAAGACCGACTGGCCGCCCCATCCTGACAGGCCGCCACGCGCGGCAGTAAGCGCGTTCGGCATATCGGGCACAAACGCGCATATGGTGGTGGAAGGCTACGGAATCGCGACAGAGGATAACAGCGCAAGTGCTGGAGTGCAGTCGCTTAGGGGCACCGCGCGGCAGGTGCCCGTTTCTCTGCCAGAGCCGGTTGCGAATCTGCCGCTAGCTGCGGGGGAACTAACGGAGCGCACAGTGCGTTTCCTGCCGCTATCGGGCAAGTCGGACGGCGCCCTGCGGGACATGGCAGGACAGTACCTGTCGTGGTTCGACAACCATATTGCTGAGTCGTCGCCTGAAGCGCCTGCACTTGCTGACATAGCGTGGACGGCGAGTGTCGGACGCAGCCATTTTGACCATCGTGCCGCTTTAGTGTTCGGGGATATGCAGTCTCTGCGTGCAGGGCTAACGAAACTCACGGAGACCGACGCTACGCCTGATAAGCCAGATCCACAACCCGTAACAAAGGTGGCATTCGTGTACACAGGCGAGGGCAACCAGTGGGTTGGTATGGGCGAGGCGCTGTACAACAGCGAGCCAGTCGTACGCGCTGTTTTGGACCACTGTGACACCGTGGTGCGCGCAGAGAGGGGAGCATCGCTGCTCGATGTGATGTTCGGGCACGCCGAAGCAGCGGGCGACTTGAATGATGCCGATTGGGCGCAGCCAGCTCTCTACGCATTGGAGTGCGCGCTGACGGCGCTGTGGGCAAGCGTTGGGATCCGCCCGAACGTCGCGCTGGGGCACGGCACGGGTGAGATTGCCGCGGCGCAGGCTGCGGGAGTCCTCACCTTAGAGGACGGACTGCGCTTTGCCTTGACTCGTGGCACGCTGATGGCGGCGCTGCCGGGAGTGGACCCGAACCAATCTCTCGACGGTCTGGAAGTGGCATTTGCAGAGAGTGAGGTCTCACCTCCATCCCTGACTCTGGTGAGCGGCGTTACGGGGCAAGTTGTGGATGCGGACAGCCCGCTAGACGGGGCATACTGGCGTATGCAAGCGTGCGAGACTGCGGCGTTCAGCGCAGGTGTTTCCACGCTTGCCGAGTTGGGAGTGGATGCAGTGATAGAGATTGGCCCCGGCGCGGTACTGGGGCCGCAGGTGAATCCCGAATGGCCGGACTCGTCAAACGGAAAGGAAGCCACCACTTCACCACTCGTGCTTGCGAGCCTGATGCGACCATCCGACGAGGATTCACAGGAGCACAGTACCGGTTTTGCGGAGGCGGTTGCAGGGGCATACGATGCGGGACTGGCACTTTCCTTTGAGGGCATGTTCGCCGGGGAATCGCGCCGCCGCATCTCGCTGCCGAGCTATCCGTTCCAGCGCAGGCGTCACTGGGTGTAACTGAGGTGCCGTGTCACGGAGAAAACTAGAGAAAAATCGATTGACCCAAGCACCTATGTATTGTACCATTGTGTTCTAACATCTTAAATTTTTTAAAAGGAGGACTGTAATTATGGCTTCAGTTGAAGAGCGACTAAGACAACTTGCGGACGAAAACCTGGAGGTAGACGGACAGCCGGTAGGCCAGTTGCTGGACCCGGACAAGGGCCTTGCTGATGTAGGTGTTTCCTCTATGGACGCAGTGTCATTCGCCAAAGT
>JAPPAR010000039.1 GCA_026705445.1 Candidatus Dadabacteria bacterium | reverse complement strand
CCTCTTATGTTCGAGGATGATGACAGGGAGGAGAAAAGAAGCAGTCCCGTGGAGCGGGCCGAGGTATCTGAGAGTGCGAAGAGGAAACACAGGACGAAGAAAACAGAGGAGGGATTCAGTGTTCACAGCTTCGGGACCTTGATGGAAGATCTTGGTACGTTGAGTCTTAACGAGATAACTCCGCCTGGGAGTCCTGAGCACAGATTACATATCTGTGCGGAGTCTACGGTTCTTCAGCAAAGAGCGTTTGAATTGCTTGATGTTGAACCGGGAAGATTTGTTCCCAGTACGGGTACAGGTTGAATTTGCACAATCCCCCCGTCGTTATTGATCAAAACGCTGTTTTGGCAAATGAAGTTCGGCCTAAAGTAAGAATCCTTTCGTTAGAGATAAGCAACGGAAAACGCTTAGCGCTTAATGGCCTCGCGATATTTCGCCTCCCTTGACAGCCAGAACTCCGCACTGCCGCCGAGCACCCGTTCCAGTCGAAGTGCGGCATCCTCCGTAATCACCGCCTTGCCTTGTACAAGCTGGCTTACGTGCTTTACCGTATAACCGGTAGAGTCTGCGAACTTAGCCTGAGTCCAGTTCTTTTCTTCGAGAATGTCAAGAATCGTATCTCCAGGCGGAGACAAACGCCATTTCGGCTCAAACCGATCAAGATTTTCAGTCATGATAGCTCCTATAAATAGAACCCATATTGACTTAACCTGAAATAAGATAAACCCGCTTTTGCAGATTGCCTGCATGCCAATCAGTCAACTTCAAGATAAGGCCCGATGTCGGAGTGGTTCTCTATTAGAAAGTAGTTGCTCTCTATCATTGTCCCCCTCGCGCGCTCAAGATCGGCAAGGGCTACCCGGTGGCTGGCAAAAGCGCTTATGTAGCTAGACTCCGCGCCTATGAGATCCCTCTGCGCTTCGAGGAGTTCCCTGGTGGTGGAAAGTCCCGCCTTGAACTTCTCTTCCTCGTTCCCGAGCACCTCCTTTGCGAGATTGGTGGAAAGCAGGGCGGCTTCCATCCTCTTCTGGCTGCTTGCGGTCTCCCTTATGGCGTTCCTAACGTCGAGGCGCACTGTATCTTTCTGTTTCTGGTAGCTTATAACGCTTCGGTCATAGTCGGCGCGGGCTTTCGCGTAGTTTCCCCCGGCCTTTCTACCGAAGATCGGAAAACTTAACTTCCCCGTAACGCTCCAGCTTGGAAAATCGCGGTCGGCGATGCTGTCGTAGGCATGCGAGGAATCGGTGAAGCGACGGGGCACGCCGCCAGGCTCTCCGAAAACTAGCCTGTCGGGATTCTCGGAGCCCCCAAGGCCCAGGTACTCGAGGCGGCCCTCGACTGTGAGACGCGGCAGTCTCTGGCGGGAGTAGAAGGTCTTAAGCGCCTGTGCCTTCTCCATCTCCCGCTCCGCCCGGCGCATCTCGGGGCGGTTCTCAAACGCCTGCACCACGGCCACGGCCTCCGAGGGCGGTTCGTAAGCAGTAGGCATGGAATCGGTTACCTCGAGCAGCTCAACGCTTTCCTCCAAGGGGATAACGAGCAGGTTTTTAAGCGCATCCATAGACGCCTCGTAGGCGTTCTCGGAGTTTATCATCCTCACCTTCCTGGCGGCGCTTTCAGAGCGCGCCTGGGTGAGGGCGACCCTGGGCAGAACCCCGACCTCCACTTTTATTCGGGTTCTTCTCTCAAGGTCCAGGGCAAGATCGTAGGCTTTTTTCTCAAGATCGCGGTCGTGGGCCGCGGCCACGACTCCCCAGTAGCTTCTCTCAAGATCGAAAAGAGTCTTCGCCACCATGAGTTCGAATTCGTAAACGGATATGTCCCTGTTCTTTCTCGAGAGCACCACGGATACCCTGTTGGAGGCTATATCGAAGCCGCGGAGCAGCTCCTGCCCCACGCTGAAACCCAGGCTCGCGGCCCACGAAGGGCTCAGGCTCTCAAGCGGAGAATCGGTCTCGGTCCGCGATACTTCAAGATCGTAGAGCTTGTAGAAGGTTCCGGTGGGCAGTTTCCCCGAGAGTTCGCTTCCGAAGGAGAAAACCTCGGCGTTTACTATTCCGTCCTCTATGAAGGCGCTGAGAACGGGGGTTTTTGTGTCGGCGTAGGAGGCCATGAAACTTATCTCGGGGTCATAGACTCCCCGTTTGCTCTTGTACTCCCCGCGTGCGGCGTCGACGCCGAGCATCCATACCCTTACGTCATGGTTTTTCTCAAGGGCCATTATCTTCGCCTGCGTGAGAGTGAGGGCCTGCGCCCCGACCGAGACAAAGAGAAGACACGCGGCGAAAACCAGAAAGATCTTAAAATGTTTTGACATCGAGACACTCCGTTACGTTGGAACCGGACCCCGGCGTTTCGTATCCTGGTCCGGATTTTTCGTCATCCTCTCTGAATGTGGGGTAAAAATTTACTGAGAAAACCGCAAAAAGCATAATTTCAGGTCCCGCACTGCCTTGCGAAACGGAAAGAAATGTCGGGCAGTCACTCAACTTTTTGTCCTTGCTCTTTTTATTCAAGGATTCTGGTGCATCAAGATCGGAGTTCTATGGTGACCTAGCCCCTTGCAACTTCCGGGCGACTTTATCAAATGTGTAGGAACCGGAAAATGGTCCGCCCTGCGCTTTGGCTACCGCCTGGGCCTTGTTTATGATCAGAGCATCGGCAAAATCAGCCCCATCAGATTCCAGATAATCATTTAAAGCCATCCACACGGCCGCCCCTTCTTCAAAGCGCACATTCGGCTCCTCAAACAACGCATGAACCACTCCGGCCAATTGATCCTTGTTAAGCCGGTATTTCTTCCCGCTTAACGAGTACCGAACATGTTCCGCCAACCCCTGCGGCCCGTAATCCGGTGCCGCAAAACATTGCTTTTACAAAGCACCCGCTTAATATGGATCCGCTTCTAAAACCCCTCGGGACAGAGAATCGGAAACATAACTTCATGTCAGGTGTTCCCGGAGTCTGAACGCGTTTACGGCAAGCAGTCCTTCCGCAACCGGAAAACTCTGACGGGTACGGCACAGCACCATAACAGGCAATCTTGCCCGCGGTCCGAGCAGTTCGTGAACCTTTAGGGCTTGAGCAAAGTCACGCGGCGTCGGAAATTCCTTCCATTTCGCTTCCGCCAGAGTCAGACGTCCGTCCTTCTCGATAATGAAATCCGTTTCGCGTGACTGGTCCCGATAGTGCCATATGGTCGCTTCCGGAGCCGCCAGAGACAGGTATTTCCGCAGTTCGCCAAAAACAAAAGTCTCCCATATCACTCCAATCAGGTAGCTTTCGGTCACCGCCTGTCCTTTAAGCCCCAGAAGGAAACACAGCAACCCGACATCATTGAAAAAAAGTTTGGGCGTCTTCGCAAGACGCTTCCCCGGATTCGCAAACCAGGGTTCAAGCAGCGTAACCTGGTTGGAAGCCACGAGCACATTCAGCCACTTGTCGGCGGTTTTGCTGTTTATTCCCGTTTCCTTGGCAATTTCCGACTTGTTAAGCAATTGTCCGCTGCGAAGAGCCAGGGCGCGCATGAAGCGGTCAAAGTCCCGCAACGACGAAACATTTAAAAGCTGGCGCACATCGCGCTCAAGACAAGTCGCCTGATAGCTGGCAAAATAGTCCGGGGGCCTCATCGCCGGATCCTTCCAGAGCTGCGGCATAAACCCGCGAGCGAGAATCCCGGCCATCCCCTCGCCCTCTTCCATGCGGGAAAACACGGGTCCAAGTTCCTGAACCGTAAGGCCTTCAAGCTCAAGCACGCCGCAACGTCCCGCCAAGGACTCCGAGACTCCCTGCATCAGGCTGAATTTCTGCGACCCGGCAAGAATGAAGCGTCCGTTCATATCCCTGCGCTTGTCTATTTCAACCTTCAGGTAGCGAAACAGCCTAGGGGCGTACTGAACCTCATCCACGAGCAGCGGCGCGGGATGACGCGACAGAAACGACTGAGGATCCTCTTCTGCCAACTGCGCTTCCGCCGGAAGGTCGAGACTTACGTAGTTGTAGTCCCCGAACAGTTTTGTCAGCAGCGTTGTCTTGCCCGTCTGACGAGCGCCCGTAACAATAACGGCAGGAAAGTGCCCCGCCATGCGCCTGACTGACACGGCTATTTCTCTTGGAAACTCATTATCCGACATACCAGGCATTAAAACTCCATTATTTATGGGTTTAGAATAACTGAATTGTCAGGCCCCCTCAAGAGAAAAACAACTGGGCGCGGAAAGAAACATTGACATGAAACTATTTTGTCTATATCCAAAGAGCGATCTTTTTTTCTTCCGTGATTTTTCAACAATCATGAAAATTGGATGGCAGGCTTCCAATTTTCATGATATAATCCCGCATGATGGTTAAACGTTCCAAGCATTTAAAAGAACTGAACCGGCTTCTTTCCCATAATCCGGTCGTAGCCCTGCTGGGAGCCCGGCAGGTAGGGAAAACGACGCTGGCCCGGGAGCTTGCACGGCTCAGAAAAGGTCCGACTCATTTCTTCGACCTTGAATCCGCCGTCGACCTCTCGCGTCTCGCCGACCCCCTGCTTGCGCTCTCCTCCCTGCGCGGCCTCGTGGTGCTCGATGAAATCCAGCGGCGGCCCGATCTTTTCCCCACCCTGCGTGTGCTGTCGGACCGCCCCCGCCGGCCCGCCCGTTTCCTCGTTCTAGGCAGCGCATCTCCAGAACTGCTGCGCCAAAGCTCGGAAACCCTGGCCGGGCGGATTGCCTACTGCGAGCTTCCGGGATTCTCGCTCTCCGAGGTCGGCGAAAGCAAAGCCGATCTCCTCTGGCTTCGAGGCGGCTTCCCCCGTTCGTTCACCGCACGCAGCCACAGGCAAAGCTACGAGTGGAGGCGGTTTTTCATCCGGGACTTTCTTGAACGGGACATTCCCCAGCTTGGAATCAGGATACCGAGTGTGACCCTTGACCGCTTCTGGTCGATGCTCGCTCACTATCACGCGCAGATTTGGAACGGCTCGGAGCTCGCTCGTGCGTTCGGCGTTTCCCACCACGCCGTGCGTCGCTATCTTGATGCGCTTGAGGCGACATTCATGCTCCGAAGCCTTAAGCCTTGGAGCGCCAACATAAGCAAGCGTCAGGTGAAATCGCCGAAGATTTACGTGCGGGATTCAGGGATACTTCACAATCTCCTCAATGTAACTACCCACGCCGAGCTTGAGCGCCATCCCAAGGTAGGGGCTTCCTGGGAGGGATTCATCGTCGAAACCCTGATTCAGGCGCTCGGGGTCGAGGACAGGCAATGCTATTTCTGGGCAACTCATTCGGGACCGGAAATAGACCTTGTCGTGCACCAGGGCGGCCGCCTCCGCGGTTTTGAGATAAAACGTACCACAACTCCCGCTTTCACCCGCTCGATGCGGGCGGCGCTGCGCGACCTGAGGCTGACCAGAGTAGACATTATCCATGCGGGCACGGAAAGCTTTACGCTTGACAAACAGGTTCACGCAATTGCCGCCAAACGACTTTTACAGGACATTTCCTGAGCGGAACCCCAGCAGGCGAAGCGACCATCTTATCCGGACATTGAGCAGCTGCTGAACTTTGTCTTAAGATTTCTTAATTGGTCGAATGTCTCCCAGCAGAATAAGCATAATAACCAGTACCATTCTAAAGCTTAAATCGAGCGAAACAAACAAAATCGAATTTA
>JAPPAR010000038.1 GCA_026705445.1 Candidatus Dadabacteria bacterium | reverse complement strand
CATGGCTGCTGACCCTAAAAACCCTTCCATATCCCTATGCGGTGAGAAATGCGGGCTAGCGCTGTATGTTATTCCCGGTTAATGAGAAAACCGCCGAACGGTCCGCGGACGGCCAAGCTTCAGACAGAAGGCATATGCGCCTTTTTCTCCGATGTGCCCCCGAGCAGATCGATAAAACCCCCGAAAGTCCGCCTGCTGAGATCGGAAAGGGCATCTATGTATTTTGGCGTCTCGGATCTTATAACATCGGGATTTATCTTGCCGCCGAGTTCTTCGATTTCCTTTTTGTTAACCGGAGTAACAAGCCAGCGTTCTATCATTGGCGCGTCTACCTCGAGGTGGAACTGGAACCCGTATACCTTGTCCCCGTATCGAAACGCCTGATTCGTACACGCGGGGGAGGTTGCCAGATGCACGGCACCCGGCGGAATCTCAAAGGTATCCCCGTGCCACTGAAAGACCTTCTCAACCGCGCCGAATGCACTCATAAGACGGTCCTCTCCCCCCTCTTCGGTAGGGGAAACGTCATACCAGCCGATCTCTTTTTCCGGGTTCTTGTTAACCCGAGCTCCTAGGGCCTTGGCAATCAACTGCGAACCGAGGCACACGCCGAGCACCGGAGCGTCCATTTCGATAAACTCCCTTATGGACTCGGTTTCCGGTACGAGGTAAGGATACTCCTCGGTCTCATCCACGTTCATCGGCCCCCCCAGAACGACAAGACCATCGTAATTGCGGAGTCTGGGGATCTTGTAGTTTGAACGGCCGAAGTTCACGTAACGTATCCTGAAACCGGCATCTCTTAGCATCGGGTCAAGAGTTCCCAGTATCTCGTGAGGGACATGCTGGAAGACAAGCAGTCTCGGCATGAGGCAGGATTTTAACCACTTTTCCGGCCTCTGTCATTTCGCCGGGGCGGGGACAGTTCAGATCTCCCATCTGCCGCGCAGGGTCTTCTTCAGAATAGAGGATTCAAGCACAAGTAGAAACTCCTTTCTGCTGACTTCTCTTCCTCCGAGAGTCCTCATATGATCCGTCGGAACCTGGGAATCTATGAAATCAAAACCGGATTCCCAGCATTTCCGCGCTAGATGGAAAAGAGCCACTTTGGAAGCGTCGGTTTCGAGGTGAAACATCGATTCTCCGAAAAACGCGCCGCCGAGAGACACTCCGTAAAGACCGCCGACAAGCTCTCCATCCAGGTAGGTCTCAAAAGAATGAGCGTAACCCAGTTCATGCAGTTTCCCGTAAGCCGCCTTCATTCCCTCGGTAATCCACGTCCCGTTCTGCCCTTTCCTCTGGACCTGCGCGCAGTTCTCAACGACCGCGGCGAAATCCGTATCGGCTCTTACCGAGAACTTTCCGGAAGCTACCGTCTTTAAAAGGGTTTTTGAGAACTTGAAGTCCTCCGGAAGAAAAACCATTCTCGGGTCGGGAGAGAACCATAAAATGGGGTCTTCCTCGGAATACCAAGGGAAAATGCCGTTTTCGTAGGCCAGAAGAAGTCTCTCGGGAGAAAGATCCCCTCCGACCGCCAGAAGTCCTCCCGGCTCTGCTTCGGACGGATCGGGAAACATTATTCGGGAGTCAAGAAAGTAAACGGTCATCGGTTCAGGATAAAATCTTTTTAGTGTGCCGGCCGCTTACTCAGGAAAATCCCGCGGGTTTGCCAGTTCACTGAAGATCCTGCTTCCCCCAGGTCCTTTCGATAAAGCCCGCCCTTCCCGAACCTATTTTGTAATTGCCGTAGTGAATCGGGTTTTTCTTGTAGTAATCCTGGTGGTATTCCTCCGCCCTGTAGAAAGAGACAAACTTCTCTACCGAGGTGACTATCGGCTTTTTGAATTTGCCCGACTCCTCGAGTTTCTTCTTCGAGAGAAGGGCCTTTTCCTTCTGCGAATCGTTGTGGTAGAAGATAGCGGTTCTGTAGTGTCTTCCCCTGTCGGCAAACTGCCCGTCCACCTGCGTCGGATCAATGTTTATCCAGAAAGTCTCAAGAAGGGTTTCGTAGTCTATCTTAGCGGGATCGTAAACGACCCTTATCGCTTCTGTGTGGCCCGTTCTACCCTGCCAGACCTGCTCGTAGGTAGGATTTTTCTCCTTTCCCCCCGAGTAGCCCACCACCGTTTCGACAACCCCGCTGAGACTGTCAAAAGGAGGCTCCATGCACCAGAAGCATCCTCCGGCGAAAGTTGCCTCCATGTAACCGCTGTTTTTCCCGCTTTCCATCTTTTTAACCTCCCCTACACTTTCGTTGTACACGGGAAAAGCCGCGCCCGCAAGCACAACAAGCGCCAAGACAAAAACCCTGGACCAGAAATCACGTCTCATTTTTCCTCACACCAAGCAAAAACCGGGAAATTTCGACTCTGAGGACCCGCAGAGCCACCCCCAGACGGGAATCAGTTGTAAACCCTTATTTCGTTATAAAGCGCGTCTCTCTCAACGGGAACGTACCCCGAATCCCGGATCATCTTTATCATGAAATCCCTGCTGTGACCCACTTCCGAGGGGGCGCCCGCGTCGTGGATGATCTTCTCCCTCATTATCGTTCCGTCCGCGTCGCTCGCACCGTAATGCAGTGCCACCTGGGCTGCTTTTTCCCCGAGGGTGATCCAGTAGGACTTTATGTGAGGGAAATTGTCAAGATAGAGCCTCGCAAGCGCATGAACCTTCATGTCGTATGAGGCCGGGAAAGGTTTTACATTCTTAAGACCCGTGTTCTCCGGCTGGAAAAGAACGGGGATGAACGCAAAAAACCCGGGGAACTCGTCCTCTATTCTTCTAAGCCTCTCCATGTGGTCAACCACGTGGAAGGGCTTTTCAAGATGACCGTAGAGTATGGTGGCGTTTGTAGGGATGCCAAGCGTGTGGGCCAGGCGGTGGATTTCCTCCCATCTTGTCGCGACCGTCTTCGGGGCGCAGATCTTCTTTCTCACCTCTTCGTGCAGTATCTCCGCTCCCCCGCCCGTAAGCGCGTCAACGCCCGCGTCCTGAAGGGCGAGAAGCACGTCCTTCAGGGAAAGACCGCTTATCTCCGAGAACCAGTCGATCTCAACCGCGGTGAAGGCCTTCACGTGAATATCCGGGAAGTGGCGTTTTATCATCTTCACTATGTCCAGGTAATGATCGAACTCCCAGTCAGGGTGAAGGCCGCCGACTATGTGAACCTCCCTCATCTCCTCGCTCAGCATGGAAAGCATCTGCTCGTCTGAGAGCTCGTAGGCGTTTGCGGACTTTTTCGTGGTCCCGAAAGCGCAGAACCGGCACGATATGGCGCATATGTTGGAAGGATTTATGTGGCGGTTCACGACGAAATAGACCTTTTCCCCCGACTTCTTTCTCTTAACGTAATCCGCCATCATGCCGACAGTGTTAAGATCGGGGGAATCAAGTATCGAAAGCCCGTCTTCAAAGGAAAGCCTGCGGCCCTCGGCGACCTTCTCCATTATGGGGAGCAGGTTCGGGTCGGTGCAGAAACTCTCGGTCAGCTCCAGTACTCGCTCCATCTCGTCTCAACCTTGTCCTTTATATCCTCCGACATCTCTATTACCGGGGGGTACCACTGCTTTATGGTGGCGTCGATCCCCATCCTGCCGTCGTAAATTACCGCTGAGCCCCGAAGTTCCGTATGTTCGAACAGAACATCCAGGTAAGGATCGAACCTAGTAAAGATACCCCAGATAAGCTCCATGTCATCAGTTAAATCTATATCCGGGCTCACAAGGGCGATTATGCGCACCCCTTCAAGGCCCGGAGTCTCAAACAGCCTGCGTATCATCTTCTTGGGATCGGTCCGGGATTCATCTATCCGGACGGCGCAGAAACCTCCCGAAAGAAGCCTGAATCCCGTTATATCCTGGTGTTTTTCCCTGGGATCGGGAACCTCCCTGGCATAGGTTTTTCTCTCCAGGGAGTTTTTCCTTACCGCGTTTATTCCCATCTTGCTTCCCACGTTAAACTTGTTGCTCGTAAAATCAAGGGTATCCAAGGGAGCCCACTGTATCATGAGGAAATCCTCCCTAGGATCGAAATTCTCCCCTATTTCGTGAAGCACCGCGGAGAAATCCCTGGGGTTAACGTCGCTTGAAACGCAAATCATGCACTTTGTGAGGAGCAACTGTCCCGTCCCCCAGAGCGCAAGCATGGCCTTTATCCCACCCTTGGGATAACGCTCGTCGACTGAAACAGCGAGCAGGTTATGAAATCCCGCCTCGGGATACGCCCACATGTCCTTTACCTCGGGCTGTATTATCTTTATAAGAGGAGAGAACATCTCGCCGGCTGCGATCCCAAGGTAGAGGTCTTCCTGAGGAGGCTTTCCGACCACGATGGAGGGGTACACGGGATTTTTTCTGTGGGTTATCTCGCTCAGGTTAAAAACGGGGAAATCGGCCTCCATCGAGTAGTGACCGAAATGATCGCCGAAGGGCCCTTCCTGTCTCAGCACGTCCCTCGGAACGGAACCCTCGAGTATGAATTCCGCCTCGGCCGGGACGCGAAGCGAAATACTCTTGCCCTTCACCATCGGCATCGGGCTTCCGCGAAGATAGCTCGCAAACGCGAGCTCGTCCATGCCGTCTGGAAGCGGAGCGACCGCGGAGAAGATCATCCTTGGGTCTCCTCCGAGGATCACCGCGGCTTCAAGGTCTCTTCCCAGTTTTTTCGCCTCGTGGTAGTGCGCGGCTCCTCCCTTGTGCGCGTGCCAGTGCATCCCTGTGGTCCTGTTGTCATATACCTGAAGCCTGTAGATCCCGAGGTTTCTTGAGCCCGTAGCGGGATCCCTCGTCAGCACCAGACCAAACGTCACGAACTTTCCCCCGTCGCGCGGCCAGCATTTCATCACGGGAAGCTTCGAGAGATCGGGTTCGGTTTCAACCTGCTGAACATCGCCGCGCCTTACCTTCTTGGTTCTCATGGAAAGCAGGCCGGTGGCCTTTGGAAGCACGGAAAAAATCCCCTGTATCGATGGAGGGTTAACCTTGCGGAATATCTCGACGAGTTCCTCGCCGACCGAGGCGGGTTTTCTGCCGAGAGCAAGCTCCACCCTCTGCTCCGTGCCGAAGAGGTTTATCACCAGAGGAAAATCCGATCCCTCCACGTTTTCAAACAGAAGGGCGGGACCGCCATCCCTGACGGTTCGCGACGCTATTTCCGTTATCTCAAGCTCGGGGGAGACCTCGGCTTTTATTCTCTTTAGGTCGCCTATGCTTTCAAGATGGCTTATAAAGCTTTCTAGATTCCTAAAACCTTTTGTGGACATGAGAAAAGACTACTCGAGTTCGTCCCTCCTCCATCCCCTGCCGGTATCGACGCCGACTAGGCCCAAGAGCTTGTCCACGTATCCGCTCACCACGTCCGAAATCGACTCGGCGCCCATGTAGTCAGTCGGAGAGATCGGCGCGATAACGACCCCCTCGCGGGAAAGCTTAAGGGCATTCTCAAGGGCGATTGTGCCAAGCGGCGTCTCCCTGAGAGCGATTATGAGCCTTCTTTTCTCCTTTAGCGCCACGGCCGCTATTCTCGTTATCAGGGTATCGGCTATTCCGTTTGCGATCTTGGCAAGCGTTGATACAGAACACGGCACTATGACCATGGAATCAAAATGATTGCTTCCCGATGAAAAAGGAGACGCGAGGTCTGAATCACTGTAAATGTCGGTCACCCAGGGACGCAGTTCCTCAACCTTCAGGCCGAGTTCCTCGTGCAGGACTCTTTTGCCCCACTTGCTCGCCACCAGATATTTCTCATCAGGGCATCTTCTGAGGAAATCAACCCCGTAAGCAACCCCTGAAGCTCCAGTAATTCCGACTATGGTTCTCATCATCAGGGTAAGTATATACCCGCGAGGGTGAAAAACAAAACTGCAAAACCTATCAGGATGTTGGTTCTGAAAAAAGCGGAATCCACCTGTCCAAAGCTCCTGTGCTCAAGGTAAAGGAGGTAGCCGCAGAGCAAAAGCGGCAAAAGCGCCAGGAAACTGCGAAACGAAAGAAGGTAAAGAAAAACAAGCGAAACGAACGAAAGCAGATGGCAGATCCTGGAAACAGAAAGCGCCTTCTGTTTCCCGAAACGGGCGACAAGGGAAAAAACGCCGCGGCGGCGGTCAAACTCCTCGTCGGCTGTGGCGTATATGATGTCAAACCCCGAAATCCATAGAAAAGTGAAAACCGAGAGCACGACTGCCGGAAGAATCTCCTCAAAAGAGCACCTCACTGCAAGCCACCCGCCAAGCGGACCGAGCGCAAGGGAGAGTCCCACGCCGAAATGACAGAGGCTAGTAAATCTCTTCATCAGCGGATAGACGGTAAACGCAACAAGCGGAATCGGGGAGAGAAGGAAGACAAGCGGACATATAAGATAGGCAGAGACAAAGTAAAGCAGGGCTCCCGCAGCCGCCACGGCCACAGCCTCGCCCATGCTCATTTTGCCCGAAGGAAGCTCTCTCCGCGTGGTTCTCGGGTTCTCCCGGTCTATTTCCCGGTCAAAAATCCTGTTAAGAGCCAGAGCGGCGGTCCGCGCCCCCGTCCCCGCAAGGACAATCAGCACGAAAAGCCGGGCACTGAATATCCCGCCGACGGCCAGAAAAGCGCCCGCGAAGATAACCGGAAGGGAAAAAAACGTGTGCTCTATTCTAAGAAATCCCGAGAGATTCTTTAAAAACGTCATTTGGATACGGAATTCTACCGGATGTTTCATCTGCGCGAACGGTCTTTTGGGCGGATAGTCGCCCGCAGAGAACGTGTCCGCAGCTTGCTTTGCCTGTCATCTAAAATAACAGTAATCTTCTCAAACACGCGGGAAATTTCAATGGGGCTTATATACTTTATTACACAAAATCCTAGATTTGCGCGTCGATTAGCTTGCAATTCCCAGCAAACAAAACAAAAGGGTAGTTGAATGCCAAGAAGCATCACAATACAATAAGTTCCTGAAAAGACTGAAAGCGATTCAGGCTTTAGATGGGGAATAATCAGAGGCCTAGAAGCAAGACATGATCTAGTCCCTGAAGGACATTGCCCCCAACAAGAGATAGGCCACATCGATGTAGAGATAACAGTTTATGGAGATGGTTCAAAGGATAAAGAGGTTTTGCAACTTCTCAGAGAAGCAGTCTTGTCGCAAGAGGTAGTTTACTCTCATAATGGCTCCCGCTATATGGGCAGAACTCGAAGCATTAAAGAAGCGGATTAAACCACCGTGCTTTTCTTCTCCCTAGCTTTTTAAGCCCATAACTACTTATTGCGTTTTTTACTTGCTAAAAAATTCTTGCCTGTCTTAGGAGGAATAGTTAGCTTGTTGTCCAATTCTCCCGAACGGTTAAAATTAGGCAAAGTGGGTAAAGAATGTCATTCAAACTTAATATAAAAAACTTCGGAAAATTAACTAATGCAGACTTACGCATTGGACAATTTACTGTATTTGCAGGACCTAACAATACGGGGAAGAGTTTTGTTTCAAAACTCTTATATTCCCTCTTCGACGTGATGAATGCCGACCACGCCTTAATGTACTTCAATATGCTGTCCCGGCCCGTACGTGGCAGTCTTGAAGCGCTGAGCGGTACTAACTTTGCCGAGAAAAAAGAAAACGAAGTATCTCTTGCCAAGATGGAATCCATCCTGACTATAATGGGAAGTCTTTTCGACCCCGAATACTCACATCAGCGAGAAAAAGCTTGGGGTATTGTTGTCGATTATGGAAAGCAATTAAGAGCGGAGCATATACAGCTTGAGAGAAGCCTTGATAAATGGGCGAGAGAAGAAGGCACTTTTGTGGCTCAGAGGATATATAAGAAACCTTTGGAAAGAATGGGAGAAAATATAAACAACCTTTATGGTGCACTTAAAACCACCGCTAGAGAATTTACCATGGACGGCATAAAGAAAAGGGTCGCTCAAAACCTTGTTCGAAATTTCCAGACAGTCAACCTTTCAAATCTAAGAAAAGACCCAACCCAACCGGCTAGAATCGTGCTCGACAATGTCGGTGAATTTACGATTGAAAATACCAAGTCAGTTGATTTCAGCATCAAGGATGAGGCAAGTTTTCGCGGACTTCAGGAGCATTCCAGAGTGATATATCTGGAATCCCCCCTCTACTGGAAACTGAAATCTCCGCTGGAGGGGATCAGGATGACACCGCGTTTTCATAGCGTAGGAGGAGACGCTCTAAGCGGGGTGCCCGGTTATTTCTACGATCTGGCAAGGGCGCTGAGAGAGGAATATCCAGATGAGGACGGTCGCGAAGATATTATGAAGCTCCATGAGCGATTACTCTCAAGCGATGTTATGGATGGGAGACTCACGGTTTCTGAAACTGGAGAGTTACGATTTGAAGACAACAAACACAACACTTCCCTTACTTTGCATCTTGTCGCAATGGGCGTTGTCAACCTTGGTATCATTGCTCTACTCATCGAGCGTAGAATCATAAACGAGGGTGCTTTTCTCTTCATCGACGAACCAGAGGCACACCTTCACCCTTCTTGGCAGGTTAAAGTCGCCAAGACGCTCTTTGAATTGTCTCGTTTGGGCATAAATGTTGTAATCGCTACCCATTCTGTAGATATCCTCCAATTTCTCGAAGAGGAAGTGAGAAAAGATCCTAAAAGCAGGGATATTATAGCTCTTAACCGCTTTTCATCTGAGGGCATCGAAGGTTACGAAGAAGATTTTGACAGCAAACTTGAGGCAATACAGGAAAATTTGACCGAGCCGTTCACCACTCTTTTCTTTGGCGGGTTATGACCTTGAAGATGTCGTTTGAAGATTTTACAAGGCCGTTGGAAATCAAAAAACTCGTAAAGGAGGAGAAAAAAACGTGTAATTTCCCCACGAAAGCCTATGCTGTAGACAAAGCTATTCCTGGAAATGGAAAGACGCTCAAGGGTCAATATGGAATGCACAATGCTCATGCTTGCGACTATATACTTATCAACGACGGCAATGTTTTACTGCTGGAGGACTCGAACCTCAGAAAGAAAAAAAAGGAACTGGAGAAAAAGTATTCCAAAAAAATATCTGTAAGAATCATCGGCAAAGAACAACTCTTAAAAGCTTACGCAAGTTTGCTGCTTTTGTGTAGAATCTGCTCTTTGGACAGAACTACTAGAAGATTGATAAGGGGTAAGACAGTTGAGTTCTGTGTTGTATGCAATGATGTTAAGAGGAAGGACTCTCGCGTGTTATCGCGGATAAGGGGACGATTGAAACAGCCCTTGGAAAACCTCGTGTCAGATGTTCATGTTCTGCCTCTTTCAGAGTTAAAACGTTTAACCAAAAACTACCCAGAAAGCACATAAAATATCTAAAGCATATAGTCCCCTAAAAACTGGGGATTGTATCTAATTCCCAAATCAATGTTTTGAGCCTGAAAACAAACCATGGAAACATGTGAAGCGCTTGTTTTAAGAAAATCAAACTACGGGGAAGCCGATCTAATTGTAACCCTTTTCTCAATGGAACTCGGAAAATTCAGGGCGCTTGCCAAAAACGCGAAAAAAAGCCGAAAGCGCTTCGGTGGACGTCTCGATTTCTTTAACCGCCTGGCAATCGAAGTAACCCTTAACAAAGGAAAGTTCAACCTCATCGGGGACGTGACCTTGAAGGAAAGCTACAGGGAAATAACGGAATCGGTTGACTCCTTCGTCGCGGCAAACCGCGTTTTGGAGCTGCTCGATTTCCTAACCCCCGAACAGGAACCCGCAGACAAGCTGTTCGACCTTGCGACAGACACCCTAGGGCTTCTCTCGGGAAAACGGGAACCGCACTCCGTTTTTCTCGTTTTTCTCCTCCGCGCGCTTACCCTTTGCGGCTACAGACCCGATTTGCGCTTTGAGAGGGAAAAAGAGGTCGCGGGGTTTGACGTAGAGAACGGAAAGCTCAGCAGTCTTGAGAAAACACAGGGGAAAAGGAACACCTATCCCTTCCACATGGACATAATGAGACATCCTGAAATCATGGACACAAACCTCGAAAAAGTAAAAAACAACATACGGATTCTAATGAGATACACCGAATACAGTACCGGAAGGCGTCTTGAGAAAACCGGGTTTGCTGACGAAACCTGAGCATGAAGGAAGCGTAGAGTCTCCGACGGAGACCGCCCGGGTCAGGTCCTGTAATCGGCATTGATCGAAACGTACTTGTGGCCTAGATCGCTTGTGAGAATCGAGTAGGCCGTCTTCCCCTCCCCGAGGCTAAGCGTCACCGTAAAGGACGGTTTTTTGAACACTCGGGCAAACCTTGATTCCGGTTTGGATCTCACCCCTTTTGAAAATACCTCTATTCCTTCAAAATAAAGCTTTATTTTTTCCGGATCGAATTTCACGCCGGCCCTTCCGGCAGCCGCCACTATCCTTCCCCAGTTCGCATCCTCCCCGTAAAACGCGGTTTTAACAAGCTGGGAACTGGCTATCGTCCTCGCGATCTTCTCGGCATCCCTCTCTGTCCTGGCTTCAGTAACATTGATCCTGACGACCTTCGTAGCCCCTTCGCCGTCACTTACTATCATCTCGGCGATCTCTCCGCATAAAGACGAAAGTGCGTCTACAAACCTGCTGTAATCCCTGCTTTTCTCCGTGATCTGCCTGTTTCCCAGAACCCCGTTTGCGAGGATAAAGACGGAGTCGTTAGGGGAAGTGTCCCCGTCAACCGTTATGGCGTTAAAAGAACCGCTTGCCGCTGCCACAAGAGCTTTTGAAAGAGCCTTCCGCTGAATATCAAGGTCGGTCATTATAAAACAGAGCATGGTCGCCATGTCAGGACATATCATCCCCGCCCCCTTGCCGATAGCCGAGACGGTGGCTGTCTTTTCTCCCACGGCAAGCTGCCTTGATGCGTACTTGGGAAAGGAGTCGGTCGTCATGATGGCTTCTGCCGCCTCGCGGACATTGTCTTCTCCAAGACCTTTTATGAGCCTGGGAATGGACTTTTTGATTTTCCCGACGCGAAGCCACTCCCCCGTAACCCCGGTTGACGAAGGGATCACGAGCGATTCATCTATTCCGAGCCGCCTGGAGAGCGTGTTTGCAACTTCAAGCGAGTCTTCATAGCCCTTTTGGCCCGTGAAGGCGTTAGCATTTACGCTGTTTATTATTATCGCCTGGCAGAGCCCGCCCGCGATTCTCTCCTGCCCAACAAGCACAGGGGCGCCTTTTATCAGGTTTTTCGTGAATATGGCGGACGCGTGGGCCGGAACCGTTGAGAATATGAGCGCCAGGTCCCTCTTTCCCTCTCTCTTAAGCCCGGCGGATACGCCGCTTAGCAGAAATCCCGGTACATTTTTCATTTCGCAAGTGCATTTAAAACTAAGATTCTCCCCAAGCAGATTTCAGTCTTGGCATTCAGTATATCCAATATAATAGCACGCATGTTGTTTGCAGAATAAAAATCAAGAAAGCCCTTAGGAAGGTGCCGGTGTATGTACGGCATATTTAATTGCGCATAAGTGGACTTAGCTTACAACAAACAGTTCCCTTGAGAGGCCCGAGCGACTTATAATGGCATGGGGTGTCCCAACTGGAATATCTTTGTTGCCATGACGAGGACAATTACAATTTTTCCGGTCCGTTTGTTTTAGTACTTGAAATGACTGCCTTTCGAACTCTTGAGCACAAATCCTGAGTTCAATAAGATTTCTCTTAACTTTTTTGAAAGGCAGGGGGACAAAGCGGCTCAAAATTCTACCTTGCTAAAGAAATTTGGGGAATTACACAAATAAAATCCCCTCATTATATTATAGCGTGCTTTCAAGTTTGAAATTCAAAAGTGTTTCGCTACCAAAAGCACAAAACTTGTCTATTGCATTTACTGCTCACACATAGTTTTTGCCCGCATATCCCCCAGCATCATTTCTTCACGCGCTTGCTCGGTTCACCGGTGATCGGAACCTGTAATCTCGCTTATGTCGCTGATTCCGTTTTTATCCATGAACTGGAGCAACCCCCTGTTTATCGAGTTCGCAACCGATAGGCCCTCTCCGCGAAGACCCGTGACCACCTGAAGGGCTTTTGCGCCCGCACAAAGCTTCTCAAGCGCAGAAGCGGTGTCGCTCACGCCCCCGACTCCGATTATCTCAAGCTCCCCGCCAGCGGTACGGTAAATGTGGGAAATAATCGACGTTGAAAGCGACCTGTATTCAGGATCGTTTCCGCTTATCCCCCCGGGAAGACCTCCCCACTTCACGCCGTACTTTGCTCTGAGACCTCGGTTGTCACTCGTATTGGTGGCGATTACGCCCGAAATCCCGGAATCGATCACGACACTGAGGAGGTCATCGATCGACTCCAAGGAAAGATCCGGGGAGATTTTTACAAACAATGGTTTCCTCACGCCCGAGGAATCCGCGAGTGACTCCGTTACCACACGTATTATCTCCCCAAGGCGCCCTCCGTCCTGAAGCTTCCTGAGCCCCGGGGTGTTTGGGGAACTCACGTTTATGGCGAAGTAGGCGGCGTCGGCGCGGAATTTCCGCGCGACGGCGGCGTAGGCTCGCGGGGCATCCTCATGGCTTGTGTCCGAGTTTATTCCCAGGTTCACTCCAATCGGCATATCGAGGCGGCCGTACCACCTGAGGTTCTCTCGGACAGCGTCCATCCCCGGGCTGTTAAGGCCAAGAGAATTAAGGCACACATCGGGAGTTACCATGAACTGCCTGGGCTTGGGATTTCCCCTCTGGGGTCTCTCGACGACCGAGCCCACCTCGACCCCCGCAAACCCAAGCGAGTAAAGCGCTCGAAGCGCCCTCCCGGTCTTGTCCCATCCGGCGCCCACTATAAGCGGGTTCTCAAAAGGCACTCCAGTGACCGTAACGCCAAGTCTTTTGTCCCTGACCCTAGCCCCGCCGCTTGCGGCGAACTCAAGGAGTCTCAGAGTGAGGCCCGAGAACTCGCAGAGGTGCATGAGTTCCTTTACGTTATTGTGCCACATTTCTGAATCAAGACGGTCAAGAGCCGGCCTTAGAAAAGTTTTATAGATCATCGCTTCGATAGAATTGGGAATTTCTTATTCATGCGCTTTGTTTTGGTTCATTAG
This sequence comes from Candidatus Dadabacteria bacterium, assembly GCA_026705445.1. Lineage (NCBI taxonomy): Bacteria > Pseudomonadati > Thermodesulfobacteriota > Candidatus Dadabacteria > Candidatus Dadabacteria bacterium. The sequence goes on along the minus strand of JAPPAR010000038.1, from coordinate 31,622 downwards.
TAAAAACCTTTTGATTTTTCAAATCAACAGAAGTTGCTGTAATAGTGAATTTAACAGTCGGGGATAATTACAAAAGATATACAAGTATCCATTACTAAGAACTCCTTAGTAGATTTAATCTTAACAACTTGCCCAATACTTCTTCATCGGAGATGTCATTAGGCCAACCGTAAGCATCGGCAACAGCGGCGTCAATATCCGCATGTGCATTGATAAGCCATTGAGGAGAAGAGTTATAAAGATTTGTAAGTGTCCGCTTCTTGAGTTCCTTCTCCACAGATTCATTTCGGGGAATTGGTCGCTTGGGATAACCGGGTACAGGTTCATCCACCCATTCCACCCATTCCGGCGGGTTGAGCCACCGATCACGCAGTTCGAACAAACGACATGCAGCTTCGGCGATGGCAACGGCACGCGGGTCGTCAGCGTAGCCAGCGGCAGAGGTGTCGGGAGTAAGACCGTCCGGAAAGGGGAAGGTCTCGAAGGTCGTGGTTGGCGTGTAACGCGGCCGGTCTTCTAGGCTCGTGCCAAGCCGGAGCGACCACACCTCATGAAAGCGGCTGTGGAGAATTCCTAACGTTGTGTTGTCATCACGGGCTATAATAATGAGTTGATGATCTGGGCAGATACGCGCATCCAGCCAGACAAAGAGGCGGTGTTTGGCAACTGTCGGAGTTGCGATATAGCGTGCCATGCCATTCACTGCCCGCCACATCGCAGGGCGAGTATTCCAGTGTCTAAACCAGAACTTCTGGCTTGCTTCCTCCCGGTTTTCCTGGCGAATAGGTTTCACATGCTCAGCAATATAGCTAAACGGGGCTTCGTAAAACGCGGCTTCAGTCTCGCTCATCATATCGCCAAAATCGACGATCCATTTGTCTTTTGAACGACGGGTTATATCCATTCCATTCATCCACGGCCTGAGAACATCGGCATTTGGGCGACCATTGGGATTTGCGGGCAGGCGAAGCCACTCCCGGGCAATGTCGCCGGAAATGTCGAACGGGCCACGTTTGATATCCCCTTGGAAAGCTATTTTCCTGTTTTGTTTTAATGGAGATGCGCGAGTAAGATCAAGAGTTCCCGCTGTGAGATCGGAGTTGATATTTGGTTCCCTAACGGCATTTAAAGATATGGGAAACCCGGAGTCTTTAGGCGCACAGCAGATCAATGACACCCTTACGTTAGCTCCTTCAACTACCCAAGGTTCATCCGACCAGGCATCGAAAATTATCGAGTCTTCAAGAATACCGTCCAACACTGTGCGATTAGTGCCCCCACGGATCGAATTCGTTGCCACCAGACCAAAGGATCGAATATCTCGATTTGCGAGAAGTTGACCGGCTTTGGCGAACCAATAACAGACCAAGTCGGGCTTTTTGCCATGCACTAACTCAGCATAGGCACGTGGTAGTGCTTCGGCGTAATTGTGCCCCAACTCACTTCGTATTTTCCTGTTACCCAAAAATGGCGGATTTCCAATTACTACATCGGCTTTTGGCCATTCTGGTCCCTTATTATCTGGAGTTAGTATTGCGTCACGACATTCTATGGTTTCAAGAGGTTCAAGAATCGGCTTTTGATCTCCATCTGCCCCCGTTTGAAATCCATTACGTCTCATCCATTGAATATTTCCTATCCAAATAGAGAGTCTGGCCAGCTCAGCAGCATAGGAGTTAATCTCAATTCCCTTAACATTGCCTGGACCCACCGCAGGGAATGTTCTTGGAAAACCCATTCCCTCTGCCTCAATTTGCACCTGATGTTCAAAATCCTTGAGTACATGGAGGGCAAGATAAAGAAAATTGCCTGATCCACATGCTGGATCAAGCACTGTAAATTCACGCAATCGTTTAAGGAACTGGTTGAGCAACCGTTTGGCTTGCCTTTCATGCCGACTTTTTGCCGACTTCTTGTCTGTCTTTCCGGCCTTTTCTAGACAGTTTCTTATCTCTACCTTTGTTGCCTCCCACTCATCAATCCAAGGATGGTATATCACTGGATTTATAATCCGCATGATCTTACCGGGGTCAGTATAGTGTGCGCCCAGCTGGGAGCGTTTACTAGGGTCAAGACCGCGTTCAAACAAAGTACCAAAAATAGAAGGATCAATTTCTGACCAGTCTAGCATTGCCGCTTTAAGGACTTTCTCAATATCCAATCGGGTCATTGGCAAAGCGGTATCATCATTGAATAAGCCACCGTTAAACCAACTCACCTGCTCAAATCCAACCCGTCCTCCCGATTCCATAGCCTTAAACAAGTCACCTACCCATTCAACAAACTCTTCAGGCTGGTTCCGTACACTTTTCAGCATATTTGAGAACATATCATCAGGCAGAAGCCCTATATCTTCAGCGAACATGCAGAAAATCAGGCGGTTCATAAAACGGGCTACCGTTTGCGGGTTATAACCCTGTTCCCGCAGTGCTTGAGCGAGAGAAGCAAAAGTCTCGGCAGCTTGCCTAGTGAGTGCTTGCCGGGTTTCACCCGGTCTAAGTCGACTAGGGTCGGAGAATGCCCATTTAAACTTTTCGCGCGTGGCCGAATCAGAAAAGTCTTCAAGTTGAAACTCGTAAGTTTCACTCACACTGTTAGTCCAGTTAGTGTGAATGCGAAACCTCTCCATATCGGAAACAATTAAAAGAGGGGGGTTTTCCAATGCCGAAATATATTGTCGTAACTGGGCTAAAGCTTTATCAAGATTCTTGTGTTTTCCCTTGTACTCCCAAGCGAAATGGTGGCGTTTCCAAACATCGGCCCAACCATCACCACCTCCCTCTTTGCGTACACCACGTTCAAAACAGTAATACTCACCCTCGGAGTCAGCTTCCGCTGGTGTTGGTTCACCTAGTAAATTGCAAAGGTCGATAAACTGTTCTTGTGACGCAGAGGTCTCTTTGAGTTTTGAACGGGTCCATTTATCGATAAATTTTTCAGGTGTCATAAGATCTTCAACACAGGCAACCACTAATCCGGATTTAATCTGTCATCTCTATAGGAGTTATCTATAACACTACGGATAACCAAGAACAAGAAAGGCGGTTAGCAAGATATTGTTTTTATTAATCCGTAGTATTTTCAGGAATGCCTGTAGCCTTTTCAGGAATACGAGGCAATCCTTGTCTTTGTAAATAGGAAGCATAACGTTGCTGGATTCTGGTTATGTAAAAAGTCCAACTAAAACTCCGCGCCAATATCTGGATTTTACCGCTGAATCTACTGATAGATTCATTCAGTAGAATAACTAATTGCCAACGGTTATATAAAGCTACTTCCGAACCACTTTTACCTCTAGCATTGTTTGCCCCAGAATCGGAAAATCGTCGAGCCTAAACAGGAAATTATTCTTAGTATCAGCCGCCGGCAACTCAGACATTGAACCTGAAAAACATGACGTCCCCATCGCATACCTCGTAGTCCTTTCCCTCAAGCCTCATCTTCCCCGCCTCCCTTGTCATCTGCTCGGACCCCTCCCTTACGTAATCCTCATAGGATATGGTCTCGGCCCTTACGAAGCCCCTTTCAAAGTCGGTGTGGATGATCCCGGCCGCCTGGGGGGCCCTGGTTCCGCGTCTCACCGTCCAGGCTCTCACTTCTTTCGGTCCCGCGGTGAAATAGGTAAGAAGCCCGAGATTCGAGTACGCGCAGTTAACGAGCCTGTCAAGGCCGGTTGTCCTGAGTCCGAGTTCCTCGAGAAAAGCAGTCTTCTCCTCGCCTTCAAGCTCGGCTATCTCAGCCTCTATCCTGGCCGAAACGACTATGACGTCATCCCCCGAGCGCTCCGCATGCTCCCTTACCCTGAGAACCTCGGCGTTTTCTGCGGCTCCCGAGACATCCTCCTCTGAAACGTTGCAGACATAGATAACGGGCTTTTCGCTTAAAAGAAAAAGCTCCTGTAGGATGTCCGGGCTTCCTTCCGGGCGCGGGAAATCCCTCGCGCGCCGCCCGGTCTCTATGAACTCCCGAAGCGACTTCACCGTTTCAAGCTCCCTTATTACGTCCTTATCCCTGCTTTTGGCCTGGTTCGCGAGTTTTTCCTCCCTTTTCTCCACAGTCTCAAGATCCCTGAGGACAAGCTCGTCCTCTATAGTGCGGATATCGCGGATGGCATCGATTCCATCCTCAACGTGGGTCACGTTTTCATCCTCAAAACATCTCACGACATGGAGTATGAGGTCAACCTCCCTTATGTGGGACAAAAAAGCGTTTCCCCTTCCCTTTCCCTCGGAAGCCCCCTTCACAAGTCCCGCGATGTCTACAATCTCAAGGCTCGTGGGAGTGGTTTTCTGGGGTTTTACGATGCTGGAGAGGGCATGGAGCCTCGGGTCCGGGACCCCGACAACTCCTATGTTAGGGTCTATGGTGCAAAAAGGAAAGTTTGAGGCCACAGCCCCGGCGTTTGTAAGAGCGTTAAAAAGAGTCGATTTCCCGACATTCGGGAGTCCCACTATTCCGCATCGAAGTCCCATACGTTGTGCCGCCTTCTGGAAAATGGGGTGGATGACCGGATTTGAACCGGCGACCTCTTGGGCCACAACCAAGTGCTCTAACCGGGCTGAGCTACACCCACCATAGAATCTTCAGTATTCCGCACTGAAAAAGTGGATAATCTACCGGTTAGCTTGCAAATAGACAAATTGTCAGCCTGCGCCGACAGGACAAAGAGAAAATGTCGAGAATCATGGCCTGAATCCAGGATATGTATACAGATATTGACAGCAGCAATATTTTATATCTGAAATTATCGAGAGGGCACCGTAATGAGTTCTGTCATAACAGTCCGCAATATTGACCCGGGTGACAAATCCTGGCTTAGGCGCGAGGCACGCCGTCAGCGCATTTCAATGGAAGAGCTGGTGCGTCGTATGATCCATGAACGGCGTGCGAAATTGGAGGCGCATGTCAAACTGTCTGAAGCATTCAGGAATTACTTCGGGCCGGACCACGGAGTTGAACTGCCGCTGTCGGTACTTTATGGGTACAGGTCTGTATTGTTCCAGGATGAAAACCAGCCATGATAACGCCTGTGCATTGGCTTATGGCTTGCCAAAATTTACTTAGACCCAGTCATGCTTCCCACCTGCACTTATCGATCCATGGAAAAATCTGATCATTTTAGTATAGTATCTCGGCATGTCTGCCGACACCTCCGCTCCGCGATCAGACATCCGCTACGAACCTGACGACAGACCGCCAACGCTGCTGGTAGCCGGGCTTGGCCTGCAGCTTGCCATTCTCACCATATCGGGGATCGTCCTCACCCCGTTAATCGTGATCAAGGCGGCCGGCGGATCTGAGACTTACATGATGTGGGCGGTATTCGCATCAGTCGTGATCAGCGGGGCCAGCACGATACTGCAGGCCGTCAGAGTTGGTCGAATCGGCGCGGGATATGTCCTTCTGATGGGAACCTCCGGCGCATTCATCGCAATCTGCATTACCGCGATCGCGCAAGGCGGACCCGCCATGCTGGCGACGCTCGTCATTATCTCGTCTCTGTTTCAATTTGCCCTGGCGAGACGCCTTTCCCTGTTTCGCCGGATACTCACCCCCACGGTCGCAGGTACGGTAATCATGCTGATTTCCGTCACCGTGATGCCAATAATTTTCGATCTTCTGGACAACGTTCAGGATGCCGCACATCCCCAAGCTGCTCCCTTCAGCGCGCTTGTAACCGTACTTGTCATCACTGGCATCGCCCTCAAGGGCACCGGTGTATTTCGACTTTGGGCACCCGTAGCAGGCGTCATTGTAGGATCCATTATTGGTGGTTTTTTCGGAATTTACGACACGGCTCGCATTTCCGAGGCCGCCTGGATCGGGTTTCCGCAAGGAGGCTGGCCCGGCCTCGATCTGAGCTTTGGACCCATATTCTGGACGCTCCTGCCCGGGTTCATCTTCGTCACCCTGATTGGCGCAATCGAAACAGTTGGCGACTCCGTAGCAATTCAGCGCATTTCGTGGCGACGGCCACGGGCCGTAGACTTTCGTTCCGTTCAGGGAGCCGTGGCTGCCGATGGAGTGGGCAACCTGCTGTCCGGGTGCGCCGGCACGATTCCAAATACGACGTACTCGACCAGCGTATCGGTAACGGAACTTACCGGAGTGGGAACCCGGACAGTCGGGACTGCTGCGGGCATCGTCTTTCTCGTCCTGGCGTGCTTCCCCAAGGCGCTCGCCGCAATTCTTGCAATTCCAAGTCCGGTGGCTGCGGGGTACCTGGCCATCTTGGTAGCCATGCTGTTTGTGGTTGGAATGAAGGTCGTCGTCCAGGACGGAATTGACTACCGCAAAGGCATGATCGCGGGAGTTTCATTCTGGGTAGGCGTCGGCTTTCAGAACGGCGTGATCTTCCCTGAGTATTTTGCGGAATTTGCCGGTGGCTTATTGCAGAATGGCATGACAGCAGGTGGTCTAACCGCTCTGCTCCTGACGCTTTTTGTCGAAGTCACTGAACCTCGGCGCAGACGCATAGAGCTTCCGTTCCACATTACGACATTGCCGAAAATCCGGGAGTTTCTGCAATCGTTTGCTTCCCACAGCGGTTGGGGGGAAGCGATGGCCGACCGCCTTGACGCCGCCAGTGAAGAAACCCTGCTCACACTGCTTGAGCAGAAGACCACATCAGATGAGAAAGAACCCTTGCGGCGACTGCACATTATTGCGCACAAGGAAGGCGACGAAGCTGTGCTTGAATTCGTTGCATCAGCCACTAAAGAGAATCTCGAAGACCAGATCGCGCTGCTAGGCGAGCGAGCGACGGAAGCCCCAACTGAACAAGATGTGTCTCTGCGACTGTTGCAGCACATCGCCTCGTCGGTACAACATCAACAGTATTACGACACGGACATCGTCAAGATCCGCGTGAAGGCACCGGCTCCTTCATCCGATTAGTGCTAAAAGGAGGAGACGCGGAAGTTTTAGCTGTGTCAGCCGGAAAATACCGGCGCTCCTGCCGTCCGTCTTCCCATACGAAGTCCTCGCGTACCGGCAGCTTAAGAGCCCCTTCTCCACTCGCCTGTACGATCCCGCTCGAAGCTAAAAAACCGTCGTTTTCCCCTACGCCCAACGGGTTCCGGCTGGATATTTGATTTAATCGAGAACTTGTTTATACTAGGCTGTCTTTATTCAATCATAACAGGCATCCGAGGAGCGAAGAACCAATGGGCACTACACTGCACATAAGAGACAACATCGAGCAATCCTACGGGGACGTGTACACGCCGGAGGCGCTGGAGGCCCTTGAATTCATGGCCCGCTTCAACGGTGAGCAGAAGGCCCTCATGGGAAAAAGAACCCAGAGAAGAAAAAGGCGCTATGAATCCAAGGAAAGAATAACTTTTCTTGATCCAGATTCTCTTATCCCGCGCACCAATCTCAAGGTCCAGGACGCAAGGGACGGAAAATTCGAAGGACCGGAGATTCCCCACGACCTCAAAACACAGTGGATACAGGGAACGGGCCCAGCGGCAAAACCGAACTCCCCGGTTGAAAAAAGCATAAGAAACGTCGCCTACGCCCTTCTCTCGGGCGCAGACGGGTGGATGTTCGACGGCGAGGACGCCTTGGGGCAGATATCAACGATGTCCCTTGACAATCAACGCAATCTGAAGCTCGCAATCGCGAGGGATGAAGTGTTTATGAAAACCGCCGAAGGCGTGGCCGGGCAGATGAACAGCTGGGGACGGGATTTTTTCGGACACGACATAATCGAGGACTGGAAAAAGCAGCTTGACTTCACCACCGTTATTTTCAGGGCGAGGGGACTTCACCTGGACGACCGCCACATACGCGACTCTGACGGCGTAGCGCTTTCGGCCTCCGTGGTCGACATGACGCTCTTTGTCGTTAACAACTACAGGGAACTCGCCAAGAGAAACTCATCCATAGTCCTTTACCTGCCCAAGATCCAGACCGCCGAGGAAGCTGCACTATGGAACGAGATGCTAAGCGCCCTTGAGAACCACATCGGGCTTCCCGAAGGCACGATAAAGGTATACGTGCTTATAGAGCAGCTCGAGGAAACGTTCCAGCTGATGGAGATAAGGGCAGTTTTGGGCAAGCACTTCGCCGGGTTTAACACTGGCAGGTGGGATTACATAAACAGCGTCTCAGATGCCATGGCGTGGGATGAGGATTTCGTTAACCCGAACATAGAGTCGATCACCATGACCTACGGATACATGAGAAACTACGAGGACCGCGTTAGAAGGGCCGTAAACACTCCGGACGTAAACGGGAACTTCGCGCTCTGGCAGGGAGGCATGGAACCGAATATACCGGTGGGGTCGAAGGAAGGGGTCGAGAGCAGCATGGAGAAGGCCTACGCCGGGGCCGTAAGGGAGCAGCAGGAAGGAGCAAGCGGCAAATGGGTCGCCCACTGGAAGATGGTCCATATAATAAGGCCCGTCTGGGAGAAAGTCGGCGAGGAGAACCAGCTCGGAAGGGAGTTTCCTCCCCTTACCTACACCCAGGAGGACGCAGACGGCCTCATACTTCTCGAGCCCGCCCCGAGAACGATAAGGGGGGCGCGCAACCTGCTTAGCGTCGGACTTCAGTACGGAAACGCATTCGGCCAGGGATTCCAGGCCGCGGCGCTTAAGCCCGCCGACTTCTTCGGAAACGACGACATCCTCTACCTGATGGAAGACGCCGCTACCGGAGAGATAAGGCTCAGCATACTCTGGGAGTGGATCCACAAAGGAGCGGATCTCACCGAGGACGACCCCGAGACCGGGCTTAAGGCCGGGGACACGTTCACCGTCGAGGTCTTCGAGAGGCTTCTTGAGGAAGAATACGTAAAGCTCCAGGCGGCAAGCGACAGGGATGTCCACGACATCTCCAAGCCCACTACCCTTCCGATAGCGAAGCAGATAGTGAGGGCCTACGTGCTTGACGACGTAAAGGTGCCGTGGTACATAGACCTGCTCAACATAAACCTAAACAACCACGACCACGAGGTGGCCTCGCAGAGAATCGAACTCTACATGACTGAGTTCGCGGGCAATGACACGAGAATCACCGAGAATCTCGATTTCGTAATCTAGGTTCCCGAAGAAACAACCATTTTTATTTTCAGGAGAGCATATCGATGAGCCAGTTAGAAGCTGAGATAAGGAAGACGAAAAGGTATTTCTCAAGCGCACGCTTTAAGGGAATAACTCGTCTTTACTCGCCCCGCCAGGTGGTGGAGCAGAGAGGAACCATAAGAAGGGACTACTCAATCGCGAAAAACGCCGCGGGGGCGTTCTACAAGAGACTCCGTGAGCTTTTCGCCGAGCGAAAGCAGATAACGTCCTTCGGCCCCTATTCGCCCGGCCAGGCGGTCATGATGAAAAGAAAGGGAATAGAGGGCATATATCTCGGCGGATGGGCCACGTCGGCAAAGGGATCGATCGGCGAGGACCAGGGAGCGGATCTCGCGAGCTATCCGCTTAGCCAGGTGCCGGACGAGGCGGCCCCCATAGTGAGGGCACTTCTCGCCGCGGACAAAAACCAGAGATACAACCGCGCAAGGATGACCGAGAAGGAAAGGGAACAGACGCCCGAGATCGACTATAGCCCATTCATAATCGCTGACGCGGACACTGGACACGGCGGAGACGCCCACGTTAGAAACCTTATTAGAAGGTTCGTCGAGGCGGGCGTTACAGGCTATCACATAGAAGACCAGAAGCCCGGAACCAAGAAATGCGGTCATCAGGGCGGAAAGGTTCTCGTTCCTTCCGACGAGCAGATAAAGAGGCTTAACGCCGCCCGGTTCCAGCTCGATATCATGGAAGTGCCCGGAATAATAGTTTCAAGGACTGACGCCGAAGCCGCCACCCTTCTTGACGGAAACGGGGACGAGCGCGACCAGCCGTTTGTCCTGGGAGCAACCAAGCTCAACATCCCAAGCTACAAAAACGCCTACCTTACTATCCTTAAAAGAATCCACGAAAAAGGCGTAAAGGAGATAAACGGCCACAAGCTCTACAAGATAAGCAAAGAGGTCTACGCGGAAACGAACAAGTGGCTTGAGGAAACCGGCATAGCGTCGTTTATTGACGAGAATATAGAAGCAATGAAAGGGGATACCCAGGAACTTGAAACCGCTTTGGATTCCGTAGTCACCAAGTTCGTCGAGATATGGGAAGAGGAGTCCGGCCTCAGCACCTTCGGCGAAACAATAGAGACGCTAATGGAGTTTAACATGGAGCAGGGCATTGAATTCGATATGACCATCGAGCAGTGGAGAGAGTTTGCCAAAACCGCCTCCACCAAAGACGCCATGGAGAAGGCCGATTCCCTGGGAATCGACTACATATGGGACCCCGAGATTTCAAGAACGCCCGAGGGATATTCCCAGGTAAAAGGCGGAATCGAATACGCAATCGCAAAATCGCTTGCCGTGGCGCCCTTCGCCGATCTGCTCTGGATGGAAACCAAGACGGCAGACCTTGAGGACGCAAGGCAGTTCGCAGACGCCATCCACGAGGTCTTTCCGGACAAGATGCTTGCCTACAACCTCTCTCCTTCCTTTAACTGGGACACGACGGGAATGACCGACGAGGAAATGAAGAAATTCCCCGAGGAAATAGGAAAGCTCGGCTTCGTGTTCGATTTCATAACCTACGGAGGCCACCAGATCGACGGCATGGCCGCCGAAGAGTTCGCAACCGCGCTTATGGAAGACGGCATGCTCGCCCTGGCGCGCGTGCAGAGAAGGCTGAGGCTAATAGATTCGCCTTACAAGACTCCGCAGACCCATGTCGGGGGACCCCGTATGGACGGAGCACTCGTCGCAAGTTCCGGAAGAACCGCAACCACGAAAGCCATGGGCAAGGGTTCGACCCAGTTCCAGCACCTGGTTCAGACGGAGGTTTCGATCAAGCTTCTCGAAGAGTGGCTCGAGGCCTGGACGAGGCACTACAAGATTAAGGACAGCTTCACCGTTGAACTCAAGCCTCACACCGTGGGAACTTTCGTGCTTGAGCTGAACATCATAAACGGCAAGGGCGACAAGGTAGGAGATGTCATATTCGAGATACTGCAGGACAGAAAGGGAGAGAAGATACTGACGGTGAGGGACGAGAACAATTTTGATCCCGCTCTTCGCCAGAAACGTCTCGCCACCCTGCTTCACCTGTTCCTGATTCACCGCTACAGAACCGACTTCGTGCATTACGTAAGTCCCACGGAAGACAACCTCATGCAGACCAAGGGGATGATGAGGCTCGGGATCTACGAATCGGTTAACACCGAAGTCGGTCACATAATAGTGACGAAGGTGAACGTCGAATACGTAAAGGAACTGCTCAGTCCCGACCGTAGGGAACTCAAGAAGCTTATCGCGAAAAAAACCGGCAGACGCAAAAAGAAGTAACGGGGTGCCGGATTGAAAAGACTCTATTTTTTGACGCGACCAGGGCGGGAAGTGTTCCTTTTCGCCTTGGCTGCGACTTTTTCTCTCTTATTCCTCTGCGAGACCCCGCCTGGCAATTGAGATTGGATGGCCGCTTTATCAGAACCTAGATGGCCCGCAGCTTAAAAGCGATTACAGCTTCACAATCGGCTGGCAGCTTTCGATTTAATCAGTTTTGTCGGTACGAATTTGAACCACGCACGGCAAAAGTTATAATCATTCTTGTTAACTGAAGTTCCATATGCCTTATGCGGAGCGCTTCATAACTTCGAGTGAGGATTTAAAGGGCAATTTCGCTCACGTTAAACGGCGTAATCAGATTATGGGGACAAAACGCAAAATCAGCACTTGGACAAACAGAGGATGATCAGAGCAACGGAAATAGAACCGCGAGATGGTTACCGTATTTGGCTTTCCTACTCGGATGGCACGGCCGGGGAAATCAATCTATCTCACTTGGTAGGGCACGGAGTGTTCAAAGCCTGGAATGATCGTAAATGCTTTGAGGTGGTACGTATAACCTCGTATGGGGCAATAGCTTGGGGAGATGATATTGAACTCTGTCCGGACGCCCTCTACATGCGACTGACCGGAAAATCTATTGGGGAGATGGCAGACGTGGACGCTTCTTCTGCAAATGCCTGAACTCTGCCGTTTCTACGGAATAATCATACGCATGTATTTTGATGACCACGCACCTCCTCACTTCCATGCGTTTTACGGGGAATATCAAGTACTGATGAATATTGAAACCTTGGCAGTATTGCGCGGGCACCTTCCTCCGCGCGCTCATGGACTAGTTGTTGAATGGGCATCTCTCCGGCAAGATGAACTGTGGGAAGCTTGGAACAAAATAAAGCGGATGGAAACACCTGATAAAATCGCTTCTTTGGAATAACCGAGCAAGGTGGGACATTTCTAAAACAGTAGCTCCGCAAACATCTGTTTCGCTATGGAAAGCTGGGAAACAAGCTGCTGTCTCTATTCCGAACCCGGAAAAACCTCAGCAATAAAAAACCGCAGTATATATTTTTTGTAGTAATCGATATCGAAAACTGTATTCTAATCTGTTCAGAAAAGGGGCAGTGTCTCAACACTCCTCCTGAAAAAATACGGAACCGAGAGTAATGCGATGCCGGTTAACGTCAAGAAAACGGTAAAGAAGATAGACAGGGCTGTTAAGAAGGAGAACTGGGATGCCGTAAGAAGCATAACCCAGTCCATGCACCCCTCCGAGATAGCGTCACTCCTACAAGCTTCTCTTCAGAAAGAAAAACATCTAATACTCGAGGCCCTTGACGCGGAAGTAGCCTCCGAGGTCTATTTCCAGCTTAACCCCGAGGAACGAGTAAGCCTACTGAAGCCCATGAGGGAGACTTCCCTCACCGCGATGGCCGAAGAAATGGAATCGGACGACGCCGCAGACTTCCTGGGAGAACTGCCGGAAGATGTGGCGAAGAAGGTTCTCGAAGCCATGGACCCGGAAGAACGCGAGGAAGTGACGCCGCTTCTAAAGTATCCCCAAGATTCCGCGGGCGGAATCATGCAGACCGAGGTTCTTAAAAGTCCGCACGACGCCACTTCGAGAGAAACCGTTGAACTCATAAGACAAATCGAGGAAGAAGACGAAGACGACGTAGAGGACCTGCACATGGTCTATGTGGTGAACGAAACTGGTAGGCTCGTCGGAAGAGTGTTCCCGCTTAAGCTCTCAACAGCGGCGCCTGATTCTCCCCTCTGGACCATAATGGACCCGGTCGAGATCACGGTCACTCCGGAAATGGACCAGGAGGAAGTAGCTAATATCTTCAGGAAATACGACGAAGTGTCGCTTCCCGTGGTAGACAGTGCCGGAGTGCTGCTCGGCAGGATAACCGCCGACGACATACTCGACGTCATATCCGAAGAGGCTGGAGAAGACATATACAAACTCGGCGGTATAACCGGCGAGGGGCTGCACCCTGTACACACGTCCATATACGACAACGTGAGGCTGAGAGCTCCCTGGATAATGCTGGCCCTCGCGGGAGAACTTGTCCTGGCTATTATAATAATGCAAAAATTCCAGACCACTCTTGAGAATTTCATCGTACTTGCGGCCCTGCTTCCCTTGGTCATGGCTACGGGCGGAAACGTGGGAGTTCAGACAAACACCATCACCGTCAGAACAATAGCCGCCGGTGATTTCGTTAAAAGCCAGATAAAAGACCTTCTTCTGGGAGAACTCAAAGTGGGATTGGTTCTGGGGATCATAAGCGGCATTCTGGGTTCCCTGATCGGACTTCTGCTGAATACTGCGGAGGCTGATGTTACAAGATTGTTTCTGGTAATATTCGCGGGGATCGTAGGAGCCACGCTTACAACTTCGTTCCTTGGAGTCGCGGGCCCGCTGGTTCTTAACAGGCTAAAGATGGACCCGGCGGTATCATCGGGACCGTTTCTCGTCACGTTCAACGATATATTCGGTAGCGCCTTCTACCTTTTCCTAGGCGCCGCACTTCTCTGAAAAAGAAACTCCCCCCAGCACCACCGAAATGCGCGCCCGAGAGGATTCGAACCTCTGACCTACGGATTAGAAGTCCGTTGCTCTATCCTGGCTGAGCTACGGGCGCGGAAAAAACCAAGTCACGCATCAAATCACGAAGAAATGGTCGGGGTGAGAGGGCTCGAACCTCCGACCTCAGCATCCCAAATGCTGCGCGCTCCCAGCTGCGCCACACCCCGATTCAAAAACGAGTAATTATAACGACAGGAACCGAAGAAAACAAAACCGCCGTTCCGGCGAAAAGACTCAGGAATCAGAAAGCCTGTGCCTCCTCCAGTACCTTATGAGGCCGCCGGCGTTCATGTAGTAAGGAGCCATTAGTTCGTACTTGCGGTAAACATCCTCGCTTGTACCCTCACGCTCGAATATCTCTTTGAAGTAGGCGCCGAACTCCTCGGTTATCTCCTCATCACTCTTGCCGGCTAACAATCTCTCGCCAATCCACTCAGACCACTCTTCGAGTTTTTCGGCGGCGGCGTCAAGCATGGGACCCACATCCGTGTACCCGCCGAAATGAGTAAGATAAATAATGTCGGGGGATATTTCCCTCATCTTCTCAATAGAAGCGTTCCACTTCTCAAGGTGTATTTCGGGAGGAGGGGTTGCGGGAACCATGGGCCCGCCCGCCATCAGGCACCCCGCAGTATCCCCGGTAAAGAGTGCGTTCTCAATCAGGTAGCAGTGATGATGCCCGGCATGTCCGGCTGTCTCAACAACCCTTACTTCTACGCCCCCTATGTTGATGACTTGGCCGTCCTCAATTGCAACCACGCTGCTTTGATCCATTCCCCTCACCTCGCCCCAGAGCTCATCCATCTTGTCCCCGTATATCCTTGTGGCGGACCTCATGAGCTTCTCAGGGTCAACAAGATGCGGAGCCCCCACCGGGTGAACGTATATGGTGGATCCCGCCTCGGCGAAATGCCAGGCGGCACCCGAGTGGTCAAGATGAATGTGGGTTACGAACACGTGCTTTACGTCAGAGGGCGCGTAGCCGAGGTCCGAAAGACCGCTTTTAAGATTCTCAAATGCTGTATCGGGACCTGTTTCTATAAGCATCGGTCCTTCGCCGGTCTCGATAAGGTAAGACGCTACCGTCTCTTTCATAAAGAAATTAATGTCAATTATCTTCAGGTCCATTTAGTTATATCCTCCTGCATTTGTTCCATTCTTAGAATCCGAAACGTAAACCCGCGTGAAAAGTAGTATTATCGATTGACAATGAGTCTATTAGGTCGCTGCTCCTGGCGATCCCCAGTTTCAGCCTCGCGCTCTCGCCCAAGTTAACAAAACCCGCCACAGCCAACGCGGTATTACCTACACACGGATCTCCATCTTTTACCGGGTACGAAGTCCCGTTTGTATAGTGACTGAGTCCCATACCCAGTTTTACCCCCGCTACCTTGAAGCCCGCTCCCCCCGTAAACACGCTGATATTATCAATCTCAGAGTACTTTTCATCAAACGGGGTATGCGACGCCGCTACGTCAAACGTGACCTTCTGGTGAACGAGTTCCGGCACCGCGTGAATCGCGAGATTGTTGTTTTCAACCGTGCTGCAATCGCTCGCGGCCGCCAGAGTCGGCATAATAGCTATTAAGCCCGCTATCAGGACCAGCTTGATTTTATACACTTCATTGCCTCCTTTCAACTAAACATACCTTTTGGTTAACTTTCTATGATAACTTCTCTGACCTCTGTTTAAAAACATTGACCGCAGAGAGCAGAATCTCTTAAGCGCCGGCTTTTACCCGGCCTGAGTCAACGAGAAACGAGTGGAATTCCCCCCGGCGGGGTATCTCGTTCTTATCGGTCGAGGTGACAAACACCTGCCCGGTGAATTCCGAGAGAGTTTTGAAAAGAAAGCTTCTGCGCTTTATGTCAAGCTCGCTCGTTATGTCGTCGAGAAGAAGTATGGGATTGGTTCCCGTGTGTTCCTTAAAAAGCCTTATCTCTGAGGCCTTAAGCGCCAGAACCAGATTTTTTGACTGCCCCTGCGAGGCAAAGCGTGAAGCGTCCTGCCCGTTAAGCAGAAAACCGACCCGGTCCCTGTGGGGACCGACTGTCGTGTGACCCCTTTTTCTGTCAGAAGGAAAATTCTTGGAAAGCGCTTCCCTTATCGCCTCCACGATATCCGCCCTGCGTTCAAACGAAAACCCGTAGCTAACGCGCGCCGACGTGTCCGATTCCCCGTGCTCCCCGTAAACCTCGGCGAGCTTGCGGTTAAAGCTTTTTATCATCTCGATGCGCCTGCCCACGATGTCGGCTCCGATTCTGGCTATCTGATCATCCCAGAGTTCCACGGAAAGCGGGGACAATTTCTCCTTTAATCCGAGCACGTGGTTTCTCTGGCTTACGGCCCTCTGGTAGTCGCGAAGCTGCTTTATGTGGGCCGGGTGAACGGCGCTCACGACGGAATCGAGGTAATTTCTTCTTGCCTGAAGCCCGCCCTTCACTATCTCTATGTCCGAGGGAAGAAACAAAACGACCTTGAAGCGGCCGAAATGCTGACTTATGCTCCGCACGGTCTTTGAGTTAAGCCGCGTGTGGCGGCCCTCTTTTTTTATGGTTATGTGCACTTCATTGAGACCGTTTGCGGAAAGAATCTCCCCCTTAACGAGCGAAGCCTCGCAGCCGAAGCGCACGAGCTCAGAGTTTTTCGCGCCCGAAAAAGGCCGCATCCCGCAGACAAGATATATGGCCTCCAGAAGATTGGTTTTCCCCTGGGCGTTTCGTCCGTGGATAACGTTCAGTCCCGTATAGAACGGGAGGGAGAGATTTTCGTAATTCCTGTAGTTCCTGAGGCTCAGATGTTTAAGCTGCACTTGACTCGCCAACCGTTTTTTCCCGGGGAAAAGCCGCTTCCCACCTTCCCGCAGGCGCTTTCTTGACCATAGAATTTTAAGCGTTAATATCTTTTTTGAAAGGTGCTGACTCATGATATCGCTTAAAATATCGGAAATCCACTCGAGGGATTCGGGAAAGGGTTACGCAAGGATAAGCCCCATAGACATGCAGGAGCTGGGCCTTACGTCCTGGGATCTGGTACAGATAGACGGAAGGAAAAAAACCGTCGTGAGAGCTCTGCCGCTTGATGCCGAAGAATGCGGAGCGGATTCCGTAATAGAAATAGACACTGTAACCAGAGAAAACGCGGGGGTTGAGCTTGACGACATAGTAATAGTGACAAAAGCCGACCTCGAGAAGGCAAGCAGGATAACCCTGTGTCCCAGAAACAAGGCATTTCTCTACGACCCGTCCAAAAGCAAGCGTCTCACCAACAGGCTTGAAGGGCTCCCCGTAACGGTCGGAGACAGGGTATCTGTGAGAGTGTCCGCCGCCAAGACCGAAGACTTCGACGTGCTTACCACGATGCCTGAGCACTCGGTTGTCATAAGTCAGAAAACCCGCATGGACGTGATACAGAGGCCGAAAAACAAGGTGGATGCGGAAAGGGTTTCGTATACGGACATAGGGGGACTTTCAAGCCAGATAAAAAGAATAAAGGAGATTCTCGAACTTCCGATACGCTTCCCATCGCTTTTTGAAAAGCTCGGGGTTCAGCCTCCCAGGGGAATCCTTCTTACAGGCCCCCCGGGAAGCGGAAAAACCCTGCTCGCAAAAGCCATAGCGTTTGAAACGGATTCAAATTTCCAAGTAATAAACGGCCCCGAGGTAATTCACAGGTTCTACGGAGAGAGCGAAGCCAAGCTGCGCCAGATATTTGAGAACGCTACCAAGAACCAGCCGTCCATAATATTCCTTGATGAACTGGACGCGATAGCTCCCCGCCGGGACAAGGTTACGGGAGATGTTGAAAAAAGGGTGGTGGCCCAGCTTCTATCCCTCATGGACGGTCTCACGCACAGAGGAAACGTTACGGTTATCGGAGCGACCAACCTTCCGGACATGATCGACCCCGCGCTTCGCCGTCCTGGCAGGTTTGACAGGGAAATTCACCTTCCGGTCCCCGATACCAAGGCCCGCCTAGAGATATTCCAGGTTCATTCGAGAAGCATGCCACTTTCAAGCGACGTGGACCTTCAGAGACTCTCCGAACTCTCAAGTGGCTACGTGGGGGCCGACATAGAGAATCTCTGCAGGGAGGCGGCAATAAATTCTCTTACCAACATTCTGCCGGACATGGAGCAGGACTTCGTCTCCAACGTCGCACACAGCTTTCTTGTAGAAGTCGGCATGGAAGACTTCCTTGAGGCGCTTCGAAATATCGATCCCTCCGCAATAAGGGAGATAGTGGCTGAGATACCGAAAACCTCCTGGGATGACGTCGGAGGTCTTGAGAACGTAAAAGACGACCTGATTGAATCCGTCATATGGCCCATGAAGCACAGGAATTTCTACGAGGCCTTGGACGTAGAGTCACCCAAGGGAATATTGCTTCACGGCCCTCCGGGAACGGGAAAGACCCTCCTCGCAAAAGCGCTTGCCAACAGAACGGATGTTAACTTCATTTCCATAAAGGGAGCGGAGCTTCTCTCCAAGTACGTCGGTGAATCGGAGCGCGCCGTAAGGGAAGTTTTCAAAAAGGCAAAACAGGTTTCTCCCTGCATAGTGTTTTTCGACGAGCTCGACGCCCTTTGCCCGAGACGCTCCGAATCTAACTCGACCCGCGTGAGCGAAAGGGTGGTAAGCCAGCTGCTTGCCGAGATTGACGGGGTTGAGGAACTCCCGGATGTGCTGGTGCTTGCCGCGACAAACAGGATTGACATGATAGAACCGGCGCTTCTGAGACCGGGAAGATTCGATCTCGTGGTCGAGATCCCGACTCCTTCAAAAGAGGAAATTCTCGAGATCCTCAAAATCCACACTCGGAAAAAGCCTCTCGGGACGGACGTGAAACTCACCGCACTTGCAGAACAGCTTGAAGGCAGAACCGGAGCGGACGTAAAGCTCGTATGCAACAGGGCATCTTTGCACGCGATAAAAGAGCATCTGGGGAAGAACAGGAAAGTCATCAAGCTCTGCAGAAGACATTTTGACCTGGCGCTTTCGGAACTGCAGAAAAGAAACGCTTAACGAAAGCCGCAACTAGGACAGGAATCGCCTTGGAAAGTTCTTTTCTTTTTCTTCATAGCATCGTTCCCGAAATATGGTTTTTCATTCTGGGAGCAGCACTTGGAAGCTTCGCGAACGTCTGCACAATGAGAATTCCAGCCGGAGTCTCGATAGTCTCTCCGCGTTCCCGCTGCACAAGCTGCGAAACCCCCATAAGGGCCCTTCACAACATTCCGATCCTGAGCTGGCTATTGCTTAGAGGCAAGTGCGCCTACTGCGAAGAGCGGATATCGGCCGAGTACCCGCTCGTAGAACTTCTCTGCGCTGTGCTGGCGGTTTTTCTCTACAGGGAGTTCGGAGTGTCGCTTGAAGTGTTCTTCTACCTGGCGCTCTGCACGGGACTTGTGACTATAACGCTGATAGACATAAGACACCTGATCATTCCCGACATGATAACGCTTCCCGGAATAGCAGCCGGGGTTTTGCTAAACGCGGTCAGAACCGACTGGGCGGCCGCGGCCGAAGCGGTTTTTTTCTCCGGCCTTGGGGACTTTCTGCCCGCGACGGCCAGTATCGCCATTTTTAATTCCATAGGGGGGACGCTGCTTGGAGGAGGCGCTTTCTTGCTGATCGCCATGGCATACAGGAACTTGAGAAAAAAAGAAGGAATGGGAATGGGCGACGTAAAGCTCGTAGCGATGCTGGGAGCTTTTTTCGGAATGTGGGGGGTGTTGGTCGTAATATTTCTGAGTTCCATCCTGGGAACCCTTATCGGACTCTCGGTTATAATACTGCGCAAGAAAGATCCGGGACATGCCATAGCCTACGGCCCCTTTCTTTCCCTCTCGGCCGTGCTTTACCTGCTCGGAGACGATCTTTTTCTCCTTGCCGGAATAAACATCGGGTCGCCGGGGTAGAGCCATGAAAAGAATAATCAAAAATCTCTTTCTTCTGATCGTCATAGTTGTCGCGGCCAAGTTCCTGTTCACGGTCTTCGGAAAAGACTTCTCGACTGTACACTCAGAAAAAGTGATTCTTGGGGACTGGACGCAGCAGGAAATAGAAACCCTGATGGAGCAGGCAGCCTTAAAGGACGGTTCCGCCGCCAAAATAGAATTTCTCTCGGAGAAATTTCTCGGAACTCCCTACGCGGGAAACACCCTTGGTGGAGCAAGCGGCGAGACGGAGCAGCTTACAGTGGATCTCTCAGGGGTTGACTGCTTTACCTATATTGACTACGTGGAGTCGCTCAGGCTTTCAGGAAGCTTCGGGGAATTCAAGGAAGAACTCGTGAAAACGAGATATAAAGACGGCGCTGTGCGGTGGGAGAGCAGAAAACACTTTTTCTCCGACTGGGTAAACGGAGACGATAAAAACGCCCGTGATGTAACCCGTGAAATCGGGGGCGACGCAACGGCAGCCGTGACCAAGGAACTGAACAGAAAAACAGACGGCTCTCCCTGGCTTCCGGGACTTGCGACAGTAAAAAGGGACGTAAGCTACGTCCCCTCTGAGAAGTTAAGCCCGCCAGTTCTCCAGGAGATAAAAACGGGGGACTACCTCGGGATCTACTCCGATAAAGACGGCCTTGACGTCTCTCACACGGGAATAGCCGTCAGAAAGAACGGCGTGGTTTACCTGCGTCACGCTTCCACGGTACACGAAAAGGTGCTGGACGAGGACCTCGCCACCTACATGAAAAACAAGCCTGGACTTCTGGTATACAGGGTAAAGTAATGGATTATGTGGTAGAATCAGAACTGCCCCCGGGCGGGGCATGATTGCAATCAAGGAGGCGGTTTAATGTCTTTAAATGTAAACGTAAAGGAACTCACGGGATGTCTCAAGGAAGTGAAGAAGGCTCAGGACTCTCTTGACAATCTTCTTGACTTCGTGGACCTCATGAAAAACGTAAAGGAATCTTTTCCGGGAGATGTAGCAACCCCGGCTGAGAAAATCAAGGAGATTTCAAGAGCCGCCGCTCCCTACATAAAAGAGATAAAGGCCATTTTTGACGGGGAGCTCAACAAGCTTCCGATAAACGATGAAGAGGTTGCCGACGCTGCGAAGAAACTGGTGCTCTATCACGGAGACCACATGCAGGTTCTCATCTGGGCCGAGCAGCAGAAGGCAAACCACGAACCGGATTCCTACTGGTGGAGATACTGGGACGGTATAACGGGAAACGTAAAAAAGGACATAGCGGAACATCAAAAACAGCTCTAGGGCTTCGCCCCGGAGGGGGTCGTCCGAAAAACCTCCAGACCATCCGCAAGACCGAAGCCCCGGCGAGATGATTCTCACCCGCCCAAACCAAAATGCAGTTTATAGACGAGGCGAAAATAACCGTTATATCAGGTAACGGCGGCAACGGATGCGTCAGCTTCAGAAGGGAGAAGTTCGTTCCCAAGGGAGGCCCCAACGGCGGCGACGGCGGCAAGGGGGGAGACGTGGTGGTGGTCGCTGACGCGAACATGTCCTCGCTTCTTGACTACAGGTACAAAAAAGAATACAAAGCCCAGAACGGCCAGCCCGGAAGGGGCAAGGATCAGCACGGAAAATCGGGTTCCGACCTAATCATCCCAGTTCCAGCGGGAACAGTGATAACTTCCTCTGAAGACGGAGAAACGCTTGCTGACCTCATCGAGGACGGTGAGCGCTTTACTGTGGCCAAGGGAGGCGGCGGAGGCAGAGGAAACTCAAGGTTCGTATCGCCGACTAACCGGGCGCCGAGACAAGTAGAGAGCGGGCGCCCCGGAGTGCGTAGGGAAGTAAAGCTCGAACTTAAGGTGCTTGCCGACGTCGGCATCCTCGGGTTTCCAAACGCGGGGAAATCAACCCTCATATCGAAAATCTCGGCCGCGAGACCCAAAATCTCAGGCTACCCTTTCACAACTCTCGTTCCCAACCTCGGGGTAGTAAGCTACGGGGACCATCAGTCTTTCGTAATCGCGGACATCCCCGGGATCATCGAGGGAGCCCACAAGGGACTCGGGCTTGGCATCCAGTTCCTAAAACACGTGGAGAGAACCCGCCTTCTGGTTCACATGCTTGATCTTGACCCGATTTCGGGGAGGGACCCCGTAGAGGATTTTGACAAGATCAACTCGGAGCTAAGGGAGTACTCGGCGAAGCTTGCCGAGAAGCCTCAGCTGGTCGTTCTCAACAAAATCGATATCGTTGAAGCCAAAGACAGAGAAGCGGAGACGGCAAGACAGCTCAAGGGAAAGGACATCGAAACCCTAAGCATATCCGCGGTCACGGGAGAGGGTTGCCAGCAGCTGGTTTACTTAATCGGGGAGAGACTCAGTCTCCTTACTGAAGATTCTCGTAATCAATCTCCGTGCGAGGAATAGGCATCAGGGAAGCGTGGTGAAGCGCCATCTTCCACTCTCCATCAGCAAGCTCAAATATGTTGGTCGCCTGGGCCAGCACCACAACCCTGCGATCGTCTATTGAGTAAGTCGCTCTCTCAACGCAGTTAAGCCAGGCCGAATTTCCCTTCACGTCAACAAAGAAATTCGAAATATCAACGCGGTCAAATCCACCCGTCTCGAAAATGGTCTTCCAGCTCTCCCTTATCGCCTCCCATCCGAGAATTATCGGCCAGCCCGCGTGAACGCACTTGGCCCTGCCGTCGGTAAGCCAGACCCGCTCTATGAGTTCAACATCGTAGCGATTGCGGGCGTCGTAGAATTTTTTGTTCGCCTTTATTATTTCGTCTTTTTCATAACTCATGAGAAACAAACCTCAGTTTCGCGGGGAACCGATAGCATGGTGAATTTCTTCCAGCACTTCCCCGTCGGTTTCGGTCTCAAGCAGACACTCAAGCTCGCCCCTGCAATCCTCTCTCCCGAGCATCCAGAGCGCCCAGACCGCGTGAGCCCTTACGATCGGCTCATCATCTCCGAGAAGGCTCCTTGCGTATTCTATATACTCCTTATTTCCCGAATTTCCAACAGCCACGAGCACATTTCTCATGAAACCCCTGCGCTTGGCCCTCTTGACCGGACTCTTTCTGAAAACCTCCCGGAAACCGTCCCCGTCAAGTTCGAGAAGCCATTTGAAATCGGGACTGAGCAGTTTTTCCCGCGGCCTGAAGCTTTCTTTGAGAGTAAAAAGAGCGTCGTGGTTCCACGGACACACGTCCTGACATACATCGCAGCCGAAAACATTGTTTTCCACCCCTTCCCTCAGCTCAAGCGGCATTTTCCCCTTAAGCTCTATCGTGAGGTAGGAGATGCATTTCCTAGCGTCAAGCACGTAAGGCTCTACTATGGCATCGGTGGGACAGGCGTCTATGCACCTGGTGCAGGTACCGCAGCGGTCTTCAGCCGCCGAGTCGTAGTCAAGCTCGATGTCGGTTATCACCTCTCCCAAAAAAAGCCAGGAGCCGACCTTCTGATTAATAAGACAGGTGTTTTTACCCACCCAACCCACTCCCGAGCGACTCGCGTGCACTTTCTCAAGAACCGGCCCCGTATCCACGTAAGTCCTGACACCTGTTTCTTCGGGGAAAAGACCCGTTATGTAGTCCGCAAGCCCGTCGAGCATCTCTCCCATTACGTCGTGGTAATCGTCTCCCCAAGCGTACCTCGATATCCAGCCGCCACCCGAAGCTTCCGTCGAGCGTGGATTCTCCGTATTGTAGTTAACGGCGCAGGAAACAACCGACCTGGCGCCGGGGAGAACCCTTTCCACTTCCTTCCTCTTAAGAAGCCCTCTCTCAAGATAGTTCATCTCCCCCGCGTAACCCCGCCCGAGCCACCGCTCGAAAAAGTCCGCTTCCGCGTAATGACCCTCCGCCGGGCTTATCCCCACAAGGTCAAAGCCCAGGGCAAGCGCGTGATTCTTTATAAGCATCGAGAGTCGCGTAGTTTCATTCATAAAAACCTATTCCCGGTCTTCCCTTTTCGAGTTAGCAATCAGGTTTCCAAGCTCCGTGAAAACCGCCTCTCCATCGAAGTTCGATACGTAGCTCGAAACCGCCTTGAGGTCAAGCGGAGCGGAGCTTGGCGATACGGAGAAAACCCCGGAGAGGAAAAAATCAACGTCGGAGAGCTCGGAGCCCAGCAGCACGCTGTCCTTTCTCCCCACGCTGTCCAGAACGTAAGCGCGATCGGCGGTTATTTGGTGACCGTTCTCTTCAATCAGACCCCCAAACCCATTTGTTGAGACGAAGTCCCCGCCCCCGGAACCGTAAAAGACAATTTCCACTTCAAGGGAACGAAGCTTCTGAAGAAGCTCGGGCGCAGACAAGTTCTCAGGAATCCCCAGGTCGCCGCCTGAGGCGGAGTCGAACACCGCGACGTTTACCAGAAGGCAAGTTGCCTCGCGGAACTTCTTTTCCATGTCCGTCCTTATCCTTGTCAGAAAATCCGTGCGGCGTTTTCGCAATTTACCCTAACTCCCGGAACTGCCTTAAGTATAATTGTCACAATAATGATACCGATTAGAAGTACAATAAAAACCGAGATCTTTCCCTTTGTGAATTACGCGCTTCTCGCCGTAAACGTACTGGTTTTCGCGTATACCCTTTCTCTGACAGGGGAGACGCTTGAGATGTTCTACCATACGCACGGTATTGTGCCCACCAAGATAACCACCCTCGAGGCCTACGGATTCCTTGACAGAACGGCAAAATATTTCAGTTCCATGTTCATCCATGAGAACTGGATACACGTAGCCGGAAATCTGATTTTCCTCTACATATTCGGAAACGCGATTGAAGACCTGCTGGGCCACGCAAGATACCTGCTTTTCTATCTCGTGTGCGGGATGGTAGCCGTATTCATCCAAGTGGCTCTAAACTCCCATTCAGCAGTTCCGGTAATAGGAGCAAGCGGGGCGGTTTCCGGAGTCCTGGGCGCGTACATGCTCTTTTTTCCAAGATCAAAAATCCTTACGCTTTTCATAGTCCTGGTGTTTGTCTACTTCGTGCGCATAAGGGCTTATCTTTTCATAATTTTCTGGTTTGTCGTTCAGTTTCTGACCGGAATCGGCTATATTGGTGACGCGGGAACCGAGGGCCTGTGGGCGCACATGTCAGGATTCGCCTGCGGAGCCATAGCTGGGGGGAGTTTTCTTTACACGCGGGGATACCGAAGCAAGAAATACAAAGCCGGTTACGGAGCGGGGTGGTACGGACAAGATGACTAGCAAGAAAATGGATAATCTGGGAATAATAGCGGCCGGAGGACCCGCCCCCGGGATAAACGGCGTGATAAGCTCGGCCACTATCGAGGCCAGAAACAGAGGGAAGAAAGTAATTGGAATTCTCGACGGGTTTAAGTGGATATCCATGGGAGACACATCGAAAGTTCTAGATCTTGATATCCAGAACACTTCGAGGATTCACACAACCGGCGGCTCGATTATCGGAATATCAAGACAAAGTCCCCTTGCGACTGAGCAAACCTTTAAAAACACGGTTTCCTCGATTGAAAAACTCGGCATAGGCAACCTGATAACCATAGGCGGCGATGGAACAATGTTTCTCGCAAAGACGCTTCACGAGCACTTCGGGGGAAGATTAAAAATAGCGCACCTGCCCAAAACAATAGACAACAATATCGCCCTTCCCGACTACATATCAACCTTCGGATTCGAGACCGCAAGGGATGTAGGAGCAAAGATAATGAATAACATAATGGAAGAGGCGAGAACTACGGGCAGGTGGTTTCTGGTTATAACCATGGGGAGAAGAACTGGCCATCTGGCTCTTGGAATCGGGCAGTCATCAGGAGCCACAATAACGATAATCCCAGAGGATTTCGAAGAGGAGAAAGTCCCGCTTGAGAAAGTCATAGCCATTCTCGAGGGTTCCATAATAAAAAGAATGAGCATGGGGAGGGATTACGGAGTGGCGATACTCGCCGAAGGAATGCTTGACAAGATAGATCCCGTTGACTTGGGACTTATGGACAAAGACGGCATGGGAAGAATAAGATACGTTGACGTTAACTTCGGTCAGCTTCTCAAAAGCACTCTTGGCGAAAAACTCTCCGAGAAAGGAGTCGAAGTGGAACTGGTGCACAAGAGACTTGGCTATGAAATGCGCTCGGCCAATCCGATTCCGTTTGACGTCGATTATACGCGAAAGCTCGGCTACTGCGCCGTCAAGTACCTGCTTGACGGAGGGGGAGAGGGGGCTCTTGTATACGTAAGAACGGGAAAAATACAAGCGATCCCGTTTCAAGAACTAATAGATGAAAAGACAAACAGCATCAAAGTGAGATATATGGACAAGAACACAGAAGCCTACGAGGTTTCGCAGAAATACATGATCAAGTTAAACCGCGACGATATCGAAACACCCCCGACCCTTAAAAAACTCTCTGAACAGACCAATCTTAGCGGCGGCGAATTCAGGGAGTACTTCGCGAAAATCTTCCGCTGACACAGCACGCTACGTTCGTTTCCAGCGCGAGTGGTTTCTCCGCGAAACTGCGGGACGCAAGTCGGAAGAAAAGCATGCCAATGTTGTGGTTTGTGGTTCCGAAATATGTATTTTGTTGCCCAGAGGTTAACTTATTCTATTCATTGTTTAATTTGTGTCAGGAATCTTTGAACACTTCGCCAGTTCACGGGAAAAGCCGGTTAGGTCAAACTTGGCGATATGAGGAACGTTTTGAGCTTGAAACTCTATCCAGAGACGGTGATGCTTTATCATTCCCTTTATGAGTTCCTTCCAGATTTTGTTAATTTTGGGTTCGTCTAAGTTGGGAAATACAGCCGAGTTGTGGGTCCGGCTATCTATATGAAATAGACGTAGAGTTGGTTCGTTGTTATCGAACTTTGTCCTGATCTTAGTGAACTCGTACTTTTCACCTGGATTTGTTGCATCCAATTTTAATGGTGGTTCATCATCGCTACCTACGACAAATGTTATTTCTCCGCTTCCACAAAAAACAATCAATCCCGCATAGTGACTGCTTTTCTCTATGTTCGTCACTGTACCCACTTTCTCCCTTCTATAATCTTTTCCCCCCGTCATTTCGTCTGTCGGGAGATAGTGTTCCCAAGGCGTTTGTTGGGCTTCAGCACCACCAGCGAGCAATGCAAGCAGGAGGCTAAGTATTAGAATCTTTCTCATCTCTTCCTTTATCCATAGGTTTCATCTGATTTTTTTCTCGTTTCTCTTGCGGTTCTTCTTTCTTCTTCCTGATGTATTTATCCTTAGCGAAAAAACTCTCCACTATGTCTGTCTGCCTCTAAGGTTTCTGGAACAGGGTTTAGTAGGTTTAATTGATCACCCACTCAGATATTTTGGGAATTACATACATAAACAAAAAACTTCTTACAGGAAAAGTATCATTCTTCCACTAGAGTGCAAGTACCAAGTCTGTTATCCCTATCACACTCCTGTCCGAGATAATCTCCGTTCTCATAATAATCAACGCAGGTCGAGCCCCTGACAGTTCCTGATCCATAGGCAAGTCTTTGGCAGTTGTAGAGACCCGGCTGAATGTTATCAAGCTTGATGCACAGGCGACCACGCACATCTACAATCCATTCACCTGTTTCTTCCCGGCTTGGATATCCAGAACAGTCGCTGAAATAGTCCAAGGCTACCGAGTAGGCTACCGTGCTAAGAGCAACTGAAAACGTGCCGTCAGAATCAAAGCGTATACTATTCGCACCGCCCCCGGTACATTCCCATTCGTAGCCTTCCGGGGTTATCAGTTCCTCAGGATGAGTCCCGAAGGGCAGGCTCGCATCCCCGAGAGAGCACTCGTAGTATTCCTCTTCATCTTCGTATTCGTAATCATCAAAAAGATCACTGACGAAGTCTTCTGCGCTGGGGGTACAGCTCACGGAAAAAAGCAGTAAAGCAAATAAAGATAAAGCCTTTTTCACGATATCCTCCTTTCTTAAGTGTAAGACTGACCTCCGACACACGTGGGTGCCGGGCCTTGCTTACAACCAAAGAGATTTGGACGTTCTGCTTATTTCCCTGGAATCGGGTTTTATATTCACAGAGACCCGACGTAGCGGGACCTCTTCAGTTGTAAGCGGGAATAATTATAACTTGGATTGGGGATAAGTAAACTTCTGTTAAGCTCTAGCACACATCAGTCCTTTATGTGATGTTTTTCGTCAACCGGTCTTATCAGAAGATTGCTTATCAGGGCGATTATTAATAGCGCCGCCATCACATACATCGTCGAGTTGTACAAGGAAGCAGTCGGATCTACTGCTCCCTCAGGAGCAATATCCATGAGTTTCGCAAGTGTTACGGTTTTATTTTGCACGAGTATCTCGAGGTCGTTAACTCCGGCTCCGAAAGTCTTGACGAATTCATCTGGCGATACCATTTCTGCGAGGCGATTGATTTCGGCCATAAGCGAACGATCTCTAAGCGAGGTGACCGCCAAGGGACCGAGCACTCCGGCGACGCTCCAGGCGGTCAGCAAATGTCCATAGATGCCGCCGACGTAGCGAGTACCAAACAGGTCGGCAAGATATGCCGGAACGGTGGCGAAGACTCCCCCGTAGAAAGTAAAAATTATCATCGTAGCCGCGTAAAACATTAACAGCCAGAAAATCGAAGGATCAAGATTCACCTGGTGGGCAGTCACGGGAATGGACAAATACAACAAAAAACCGACCGCGCAGAATATCGAACACGTATTGCGTCGCCCCAGTTTATCGGAGGCGCTTGCCCATATAATTCGTCCCAGCATGTTGAACATGCCGACCATCAAGACGTAAGTGGCGGCAAAGGTAACGTCAACAATATCCGGAAGCGCGCTGCTGAATATCTCGGTCATCATTGTCTTGGCAACAGAGATAATCCCGATGCCGGCTGTAACGTTAAGGCACAGCACTACCCACACCTGGTAGAACTGAGATGTTTTTAACGCCTGATCCATATGCACATCTTTCTGACTGATCATTCGCTTGCTGGAATCCTCTCCGGCCGGCTGCTCCCATCCCCGCGGTCTATACCCCGGAACCGGGACACGATATAAAAACGCCGAGATCATTATCACAAGAAAATAAACCACCCCGAATAAAAGAAAGGTCTGGGCGACTCCCGCGGAGCCGGTGCCAACCACATACACCCCGGCCGCTTCGGCTCCGGGCACAAGCACATGTGCCGCCTCGGCAGCCCCCGCGACGACAACCTCTTTGAGCTGACCGCCGACTTCAACAAAACGCCGGCCCGAACGAGTGATCATATCGACTGCGTCGACCGTCCCCAAGTATTGAGGCGCCTTGTAAAAGTACTGGAGGAAAAATTCCTTAAGCGGCACTGCGATCATCGCACCACCACCGAAGCCCATGATCGCCATTCCGGCGGCCAGGCCGCGCCGGTCCGGAAACCAGCGAATCAGGTTGCTGACCGGTGAGACATAACCAAGGCCCAGACCGATACCGCCGATTACGCCGTAACCCAGATAAATCAGCCACAGTTCATGCAAAGTAACACCGAGGCTACTGAGCATGTAGCCACCACCCCAAAAACACGCCGCCATCACACCGACCATGCGTAGTCCCACCTTCTCAACCCATTTGCCGGCAAACGCCGCCGTAAGCCCGGTGAACGCGATTGCGACGCTGAATATCCACACTACCTGACGCAAGGCCCAGTCATCCCCCGCGCTAGTGGCAACGCCAAGCACCTCAATTAACGCGGGATTATATATGCTCCAGGCGTAAACGGAGCCAATGCACAGGTGAACCGCAATAGACGGAGGCACAACCAGCCAGCGGTTGAATTCCGGACCTCTAACGATACGTTCCTTTGATAAAAGACTCGCCATGGGCTGTATCACGCAGTTAGTCGCCGGGGTGGAACTGAGGCTACATACAGCCGACGAGGGGATTCGAACCCCTGACCTGCTCATTACGAGTGAGCTGCTCTACCACTGAGCTACATCGGCAGTAATCATGCGGTTAATTATGACACAGGAAAAAATTTTGTGAATAAGTGCGTGTTATATAGTACGCAGTCTGTCCGCCTGGTTCAGAGTGTGAAGATTAATTAATACTCACCTCTTGTCTGGGCAGAAATATACCCTTGATACAGTTTGGATTGATGACCGCTATCTGGATGTGGTTCTTGGAGAAAAAATGAGCGCCTTCATAAATAGGTTCTCCCTCTATAAAAGCCGCTCTTACAGAATCAAACGGCTTGTCATATTCCCTCTTCGACAACGCACAGGCGTATCGAATTACGGAACAGTCAAGCTCTCTGGCTTTAAAATCAAAGTCGTCTTCACCCATATTACTGTTGCTTGGTAACGGCCTGTCTTGCTCAAATAGAGCCTTTTCTAATTGGGAATATGCATCTTTGAGGAAATCATTGTACTTCTGATCCAGCAAATCCAGACAATTACCCAGTTCCAAGACGGCGCCGAGAACAAAAGGTTCTTTGATTCTGGAATCAGGCCGTCTGCTGTCCTGCTGGGCATACTGATTAGCACGCTCCAGATTGTTTTCCCAGAAATAAATGCCGGGGCCTAGCCAATCATATTCATTGCTACTGGGCTGAAACTCGTCTTCTAGGTTGAGTATTTTCAATCCGGCGGACCTGTCAATGGCATGGAAGCCATAGACAATAGATGGATTTGATGAATACATTCAATCTTTTGTCTTGGAGTAATTCAGGGCTTTCTGATGGGTTTCTTCGCTGAAAAGCTCACGTACAAAATTCCCGTCCGAATCAAGAATGCGGGCTTCCTGCAACAGGCGTAACCGATCCTCTGGAGTGCGAGTCTTTTCAGACTCATTAATCCTTCTCATCAGTTCTTTTACTGAAATATCAATACCCATGTTAGTAAGTAAAATAACTATGTTATGGAATTCTTGTCAAATTAATCAAGACGGACCCATTCCGAAGGCGATCTCTAATTGTCGTGAAATCATTTGAGCAAGTAGACACAATTCTCCGGTAACGCATGCCTATTATAACTCGCGCTGTCTGAACAAACTAGACATGATTAAGGTTCGTAGTCTGACTTCCCCGTATTAGGATCCGAAACCAGACCGGTTCCAGTCATGAATTATGTGATCAGGTTCCATCAACTGCCTCCATTGCTGCAGGTCTGGTCTCAAGTACTATGACGTGTTTTTGAGCATACGAATCCCTTAAGAAAAGAAAATCAGGTTATCGTCTCCATTTCAAAACGAGTATAATTAAGTTTAGAAATCCTTGCAGTGCAGTCTCTTGCGGGGATTTCCGTCAAGCCATTTGATATAATTCCCAACAAAAAGAAGTAAGAAACTCCCCGCTCAAAAAAATGTTCTGGGAAATTGGGAGGAGGACATATGAGATATACGACCTCTGAGAAGCTTGAGATCATCACGACGGCAGATGTCGCAAAGGGTAAGCGTTCATGACAGCGGAAGAATTCTCGGCCGACGACTGGATCGACCGCATTGCCCAGACTCTCCCCGATCTGGCCGAAGAACAGAAGCCCTACTTGAGTGAATATCACAAGCATAATCCGCGTGCGCGTTTCGAGTTAGGGGAGAGGGACGACAATCCGCTGGCTTTCTCCGTGGACGACCTGCGTGACCTCTATGCTATGGCGTTTCATAGCTATGCATTCGGCGAAGAGAAGTACTACGCGGCTCTGAACGCGGCGCTAAACCCCGTGCGGGGCATTCTCCGTTCGTATCCCACGCTAGAAAGAGTTATGAGTC